>NZ_JAPVLT010000003.1:0-271492 GCF_027158145.1 Micrococcus sp. H39-S4 | reverse complement strand
GTCATCGTGATGACTCCATTCGAGGATTCTGTGAGAGGTTGACTCGAAGGATCACACGGTGGCCGCGTCCACGTCTGGAACGACGTGCCCGACCACCGGGCGCTACACCACTATGCGGGACTCAACTCCACGCCCGCGGTATCGCCGCCGAGGTACTGGCCACCGCCCGGGCCCAACGCTGGGAGCCGGCCGAGGTCCTCAAGGCCCTGCTGGTCGAGGAGACCACCGGTCGGGCCCGATCCATGCTCGCCGCCCGGCGCAAGGCCGCCGGGTTCCCCACCGGCAAGACCTTCACGACCTGGGATCCGGGCGCCTCCTCGATCCCGGCCCCGACCCAGCAGTCCCTGCGCACCCTGGAATGGCTCTCGCGCAGAGAGAACCTCGTGGTCTGCGGGCCCTCCGGCACCGGCAAGACCTTCTTCCTCGAGGCCCTGGGCCAGCAGGCCGTGGAGGAGGGCAAGCGGGTGGCCTGGTTCACCCTGGAGGACCTCGGGGCGATGATCCGGGCCCACCGGCCCGATGACACCATCACCAAAGCCGTCGCCCGAATCCTGCGCGCCGACCTGATCGTCATCGACGACATCGGCCTGCTGCCGGTCGCCGACGATGCCGCCGAGGGCCTCTACCGCATCGTGGACGCCGCCTACGAGAAACGCTCCGTAGCGATCAGCTCGAACCTGCACCCGGCCGGCTTCGACGAGCTGATGCCCAAGACCCTGGCCACCGCCACCGTGGACCGGCTCCTGCACCACGCCCACGTGTGCCAGACCACCGGAGACTCCGTACGGATGACCCAGGCAATGGCCGGGAAGGGAGTCATGCCACTGAACTGATCCCATCACGGTGGCCAGCACCACCACCCAAACGGGCAAACCAGCTGGCCACCAGTGGGCAGTTCTGATGGCCACCAGCGGGAAGAAACACTGGCCGCCTATGGGCAGAACTCAATGGCCCTTGACACACACCCATCAGACCTGGCCCGCCCGCCTCGACGACGTCGGCCCGCGCGGCGACATCAATGCGGGCGGCTTGCGGATGCCCCGTGTGCTCGTGGGCAGTCACATTCGAGGAACTCAGCGATGGCTGCTGTGCCTGGATGGCGCACTTGCCCTCCTCCGCAAGGCTCGGCGCGGGCAATCCATCCCCCCTCCCGTCTGCCCTTCGCTCTCTCCCCCCGGACAACGACGTCCGTTCAGTTCCGGTTCAGTCCGAACCGGCGCGTCATCAGAGCCTCCTTGTAGTGCTTCTCCGCGGCGTCGATCTGGGCCTGCGGGGTATTGGAGCCGAACACGCGCAACAAGCTGAACATGTACCGCTCCGGCTGGTCGGGGTCGAGCTCCAGGGCATCCCGGAGGGCGACGTTTCCGCCATGCCCGTCACGGGCGTAGGCCTCCCACCGTCCGAGCACACCACGCTCACCGTCGGCCTTGCCGACGTAGCACCGGCCCGCGGTCTCGTCGGCGATCAGGTAGATCCCGCGTACGGCCTCCAGGGCGGTGCGCCAGCCTGCGTAGCGGGTCTCGGTCACCAGTGACTGCAGGTCCCCGTAGCTGAACAGCACGTGGTCGAAGCCGGGGAACGCCTCGGTGGTGGGATCGGCGATCTCGAGGACGGGAAAAGTGGCCGCAGCCACGCCGCGCTTGGCCCAGTTCACGGGGTCTGCGGACCACTCCACCACCAGGCGCTCCTCGAGGGACGCCAGCAGCGGCACCGGCACAACGTCGTAGTACCGGTACCGCTCCGTGCGCTCAGCCACGGCCTCCCCGCAGTTCTCGTACACGGCGGTGAGGCGAGAACGACGCCCGCCCTCCCCCATGAAGATGAGCCAGTGGCGGGCAGGCTCCTTCGGGAACTTCCCCACGTGGTGCTGCTCCCGCGTGTAGGCGAGCACGCGCTCCGGCGTGGCCGCCGCCCGCGATGGCAGCCCCGACGCCTTGTAGGTGTGGCGGATGGCCAGGACGTCGTGCGGGTCGAGGCCGGCGGCGGCGAGGACCGCACCGAGGGAGAAGACGAAGGGCTGGGTGGACTCCATGGGACCCCATTCTGCCGAGGACCCCTGATCACCCTTCCGCTGCGATGAGCCCTACGTGGAGCCTGCGCCCAACGCAACTAACGAACAATATTCATCCCACATAGTTCAAGGTTCCAGTGAATCAACTGCCGCAACGTTGCGGAGTTTAGCATGTTCCGAGAGGGCCTGGGGCGCGTGCCATTTAACATAAAATGCGAAGAACGGGTCGAGAATATAGACCGAGCTCGTGTTTCCCTTTTCCAGATATTCCAGAACGGGACGCTTCTTGGCGTTCGCAAACCGCAGGTTAGACCTTGAATCCGCATTTAGAGGGGAACTCGCCGGAGCGTGGTCCAGGGACGACAGCGAAATTGAGGTAGTCAGACCCTCCTCGACACCTTCGCTCAAATCGGTCTCATCCACGACCTCTGAGTCGCCAAACGCCATTTTAGAGATATTGGAGAGACCAGCAGAGACGTCACTGGACCGGGGGGCCTGACCGGCCACAAGCACCTGAATCTCTTCCATTAAGCGCGCACTTGTAAAAGTTAGGGGCGGAAGTACGGAATTAAATCCGGAGAGAATCACACCATACTTGTCGTGTCGCTGACCATTCACAAGGTCATATACGTTTCTCTTCTTGCCGCGCAGCTTTGGTCCTGCCAAGAACGTTTCGAACCATGCGGCCGACTCTTCAACATCGATCGCCGCCTCGAAAAATGTGCGCCACTGCTCCGGTGGAGTGAGTGCCACGGGGTGCTCCTGCTCCGTCCTGATTCCATTGAACTTGCACAGTTCGCGACAGAAAGTCTGCATTAGCTGGGGACTTCCAAATGAATTCTCAGCTAGAATACTTGAAACTTCCGGATCATCAATGATGTTAAGTTTCTCGAATCCAAGTGAGGCGATCTTCATCAACTCTTCAGTGGACCAGAAGTCAATTTTGATCGTGGCCAGCCTTCCATTCATATCCGACTCCGCTCGCACCGCGTCTCCAACGCGATGGAAGGTCGACATCAGAACAACTGGAACATCATTCATGACTAGAGGCTTCAGAAATCGAATAATTGCCGTCTGGACGGCTGGCTCGATGTAGTGAAAGTCATCTATCACGAGAACGTGACCAGAGACACGAAGCGCATCGGTTGCAACCTGACTTGCGGGGCGATTGACCGAAGCACTCTTCGAGTTTGTCGTGTTGAGACCAGTAACGTCTTTAGCGGCAAACTTTCCAGCCCCAAACAGATTCGCCTCGCCAGAAGTCTCATCGGTGGCAGTGTATTCGTCAGCGCCAGCCACTTCGATGGTCGTAAATTCGCCCGCGCGATCAACTACAAGTCTGTAAAAATCCTCAATCGACCCGACCAGCCCACCATCAATCCAAATACGATTTTGGACCAGACGGCTCACCAGAACAGTCTTACCCGTCTTTGTGGGGCCAGAGATGGCGAGAATAGCCCCAAGCTCATCAAGGTAATCTTTTAGTTGATCTTCAATCTTGGAATTTTCTCGGGGGTTGTAGGTGTACTTAGGCAATTTACCTGGCACAAATACGTCGCTGACTTTCAACATCTCAACCTCCGCATTGAATGGGGTTAAAACCCGCCAGAACCCCCGCCATCCTGTGCGAGGTTGCTGAAGCGACTGTAGTGCCCCTGGAACCCCACCACAATGGTCTTCGTCGGCCCGTTGCGGTGCTTGGCCACGATCAGGTCCGCCTCGCCGGCGCGCGGGGACTCCTTGTCGTATACGTCCTCGCGGTGCAGCAGGATCACCATGTCCGCGTCCTGCTCGATCGAGCCGGACTCACGCAGGTCGGACACCTGCGGCCGCTTGTCCGTGCGCTGCTCGGACCCACGGTTCAACTGGCTCAACGCGATCACCGGTACGTCGAGCTCCTTGGCCAGCAGTTTCAGGGCACGGGAGAACTCGGCCACCTCCTGCTGACGGGACTCGACCTTCTTGCCCGAGCTCATGAGCTGCAGGTAGTCCAGCACCACCATCTTGAGGTTGTTCTTCTGCTTGAGCCGCCGGCACTTGGCGCGGATCTCCATCATCGTCATGTTCGGGGAGTCGTCGATGAAGAACGGCGCCTCGTTCAGCCGCCCCACGGTCGCCGCGATCTTGGACCACTGGTCGTCCCGGATGGTGCCCTTGCGCAGGTCCTGCAGCGCGATCGTCGCCTCGGCGCTCAGGAGCCTCATGGCGATCTCGTTCTTGCCCATCTCGAGGCTGAAGAACACGGTGGCCATGTTGTGGTGGATGGCCGCGGCCCGCGCGAAGTCCAGCGCGAGCGTGGACTTACCGACGGCGGGGCGCGCCGCGATCACGATCATCTGCCCGCCGTGCAGGCCCTGCGTCAGCTCGTCGAAGTCGTAGAAGTCGGTGGGGACACCCGTCAGGCCCTCCCCCTGGTTGCCGGCCGCCTCGATCTCGTCGACGGCGTGCTCCATGATCTCCGCGAGGCGCACGTAGTCCTCGGACTGGCGGTTCTCCGCCACCTTGTAGATCTCGGACTGCGCCTCGTTGACGATCTCCTCGACCTCGCCGTCGCCCTGATACCCTAGCTGGGTGATCTTGGTGCCGGCGGTCACGAGGCGGCGCAGGACGGCCTTCTCCGCCACGATCTCCGCGTAGAAGCTCGCGTTGGCGGCGGTGGGCACGGACTGGATCAGCTCGTGCAGCACGGCGGGGCCGCCCACGCGGCTCAGCTCCTGGCGCTTGTTCAGCAGGTCCGCCACCGTGACGGCGTCCGCGGGTTCGCCGCGGCCGTAGAGGTCGATGATCGCCTCGTAGATCATCTCGTGGCTGGGCCGGTAGAAGTCGTGGCCGCGCAGCAGCTCCACCACGTCCGCGATCGCGTCCTTGGAGAGCATCATGCCGCCCAGCACCGAGCGCTCCGCCTCCAGGTCCTGGGGCGGCAGGAAGCGTTCAGAGGAACGGCCGCCGTCGTAGGAGCCCGAGTCTCCGTAGTTCTCAGTCAACGTCCGGAGACTCCCTTCCCACAGCCCGCACGACGGCGGCCCTCGCCGGTCTTCCCGGCCCTGATTCCTCTGTTCTCACCGCCCGTGCCGCCACACCCTCCTGCAGGCGGACGGTGCGACGGTCCCCGGGGCGACGGTCCGAGCGGATGCGCGCCTGTCAGTGGTCACCTGCGGCCAATACCCGCCCTCGCGTTGGGGATACCACGCGACACTACGCGCGCCGTGGAGGCTGGGCAACCGCGTTTCCCACAGGCCTTGTGGACAACGTGTGGATTCGGCGGCGTGTCGTGTGGATCGCCTGGGGACCGCGCTGGGGACAACCGCTCGGCCACCCCCAGAATCCGGCTCTGACCTGGGACGATGCGATCCCCAGGGCTGTGGAGGAAGATTCTCCACCCCCCTTCGGCCCCATCGATCCAACTTGACAGCACCCCCGTTTGCGCCCTCATCACACCGCCTGGTACACGCCTATCCACACCGTCGTCCACACCCTCCACATCTGTGGACAACTCCTGTGGACAAGGTGCCCGGATCTGGGGACGGCGAAGTTGACAGCCTCTGCCCGCGGCCCCGGGTCCTCCCCGTGCCCACCTCTCCCGGCCGCCCCGGACCGCCCGGCGCCGATGACTCACGCACGTCAGTGACCCGCCCCAGAGTCATTGGACGGAACGCGAGCACGGTGCTTGGGTGGAACCCGTCGTCGTGTCGTCCGCCACAGTGAGGAGTCCGCCGTGCCCCCGGCCACCACCGCCCCCTCCCCGGCCTCGCTCCCCCTCGACGGCGTCCTCGTCGCCGACTTCTCCCGCGTCCTCGCCGGCCCGCTCGCCACCATGACGCTGGCGGACCTCGGGGCGCGCGTCATCAAGGTGGAGCACCCCGAGCGCGGCGACGACACCCGCGACTGGGCCCCGCCCCGCTCGGCGACGAGCGCCACCTACTTCGAGTCCGTGAACCGCAACAAGGAGTCGGTCGGCTGGGACCTGAAGGACCCCGAGGACCAGCGGCGGGCCGCCGCCCTGGCCGCCCGGGCCGACGTCGTGGTCCACAACCTCAAGCCCGGCACCATGGAGCGCCTCGGCCTGGGCTACGACGACGTCGCGCGGGAGAACCCGTCCGTGGTCTACGCCGCCGTCTCCGGCTTCGGCGACCGCGAGGGCCGGGATCTGCCCGGCTACGACTTCATCGTCCAGGCCGCGGGCGGGCTCATGAGCATCACCGGCGAACCGGACGCCCCGATGAAGGCGGGCGTCGCCCTGGTGGACGTGCTCACGGCCAAGGACCTCACCGCCGGCGTGCTCGCGGCCCTGCTGCGCCGCGAGCACACCGGGGAGGGCGCCCACCTGCGGTTGAACCTGCTCTCCTCGCTGCAGGGGGCGCTCGCCAACCAGGGCCAGGCCTGGCTCGGCGCCGGCGTCGTCCCGCGGCGGATGGGCAACGACCACCCCTCGATCGCCCCCTATCAGCTGCTGGCGTGCCGGGACGCGCCGCTCGCCGTCGCCATCGGCAATGACGCGCAGTTCCGCACCTTCGCCGCGGCCCTCGGCGTCCCCGAGCTCGCCGAGGACCCGCGCTTCACCACGAACACGGGCCGGGTCGAGTACCGCGAGGAGCTGCGCGCCGCCCTGGAGGACGCGCTCTCGGCCGAGACGGCGGCCCACTGGCGGGACGTGCTGCAGGCCGAGCGGCTCCCGGTCGGCCTCGTGTCCACCGTCGCCGAGGGCGTCGAGCTGGCCGAGTCCCTCGGCCTCGAGCCGACCGTCGAGGTCCAGGACCGCTCCGGCGCCCCCGCCGGCCGGCAGTTCCGCCACCCGGTGCAGTGGGACCCACCCGTCGCGCACCCGCGCCACGCGCCCCCCGCGCTCGGTGCGGACACGGCGGCCGTCAACACCTGGCTCGACGCCCGCTGACCACCCCGCAGAGAGGACCCCCGCCATGACCATCCCGTTCCACGCCGAGGCCGACTCGTTCCTCGGCCGCGCCGACGTCGTCGGCCTGGACTCCCTGTTCTCCGCCGAGGAGAAGGCCGTCGCACTGCAGGTGCGCGGCTTCGTGGACGAGCACATCCGCCCGCACATCGCCCGCTGGTACGACGACGCCGTGTTCCCGCGCGAGATCGTCCCCGAGCTGGGCCGCCTCGGCGTGCTCGGCATGCCCTACGAGGGCCACGGCATGCCCGGCCGCTCGGCGGTGGAGTACGGCCTCGCCGCCCAGGAGCTCGAGGCCGGCGACTCCGGCCTGCGCACCTTCGTCTCGGTGCAGGGCTCGCTCGCGATGGGCGCGATCCACAAGCACGGCTCCGAGGAGCAGAAGGCGCAGTGGCTGCCGCGCATGACCACCGGCGAGGCGGTCGGCTGCTTCGGCCTCACCGAGCCGGGCGCCGGCTCGGACCCGGCCTCCATGACGACGACGGCCCGCCAGGAGCCCGGCGGCGACTGGGTGCTCGACGGGGTCAAGCGGTGGATCGGGCTGGCCACCCTGGCCGACGTCGCGATCATCTGGGCGCAGACCGGCGAGCCCGGGGACGGGCGCGGGGTGCGCGGCTTCGTGGTCCCCACGGACACCCCCGGCTTCCGCGCCGAGGCGATCACCCAGAAGCTGTCCATGCGGGCCTCGGTGCAGTGCGAGATCCACCTCGACAGCGTGCGCCTGCCCGCCTCCGCGATGCTGTCGGCCGACTCCGCCGTCGGACTCAAGGGCCCCTTCCAGTGCCTCAACGAGGCCCGCTACGGGATCATCTGGGGCGCGATGGGCGCCGCCCGCGACTCCTTCGACGCCGTCCTCGACTACGCGATGGAACGGCAGCAGTTCGGGGTGCCGCTGGCCTCCCACCAGCTGA
The DNA here is from genome assembly GCF_027158145.1 of Micrococcus sp. H39-S4. NCBI lineage: Bacteria > Bacillati > Actinomycetota > Actinomycetes > Micrococcales > Micrococcaceae > Micrococcus > Micrococcus sp. H39-S4. The sequence continues at coordinate 263,661 of NZ_JAPVLT010000003.1, read as the reverse complement.
CGCAGGCCAAGCTCGCGGACATGGCCGTGGCCATCGGCAAGGGCTACCTGCTGGCGCACCAGATCGGCCGCGCCAAGGACGCCGGCCCGCTCACCCCCGCCATGATCTCCGCCGGCAAGCTGGACAACTGCCGCGTGGCCATCGGCATCGCCCGGGAGGCCCGCGAGATGCTCGGCGGCAACGGCATCACCCTGGAGCACTCGCCGCTGCGGCACGCGAACAACCTCGAGTCCGTGCGCACCTACGAGGGCACGGACGAGGTCCACCAGCTGACGCTCGGCCGGCACCTCACGGGCATCGGCGCGTTCGCCCCGGCCCGCTGAGCCCCGCGCCCGGGCTCAGGCGTCGTCGGCGGGCGCCTCGGGCGCCGGGGCCTCCTCGGCGACGGAGGCGAGGATCGGAGTGGCCGGCAGCTTCCGCACGCGCTTGGGGCGGCGGGCGCGGGCGGGGATGAGGGCGCGCATGTTCTCGGTCTTGCCGAAGCAGAGCAGCCGGTCGCCCTCCTCGAGGACCTTGGTGTCCGCGGGGTTGGGGAACACGCAGGTGCCGCGGTGCAGGGTGAGCACCTGCAGGTCCTTCGCGAGCAGCCCGGAGTCCTCGATGGACTGGCCCACCCAGCCGGAGCCGGCGTGCACGGTGATCTCACCGACGCCGTACCCGGTGGACACGGCCAGGCGCTGGCGCACGTCGATGTCCGGGAAGCCGGCCTGGTCCGCGACGTAGTCGATGATCGCGCCGGCCACGTCCAGGTCCGTGGCGGCCTCGATGCCCTGCAGCCCCGGCGAGGAGTTCACCTCCATGACCAGCGGGCCGTGCTCGCCCTCGAGCATGTCCACGCCGGCCACCCGCAGGCCCATGATGTGGGCCGCCCGCACGGCGGTCTCCGCGTACTCGGGCGAGAGCTCGACGCGCTCCACGGTGCCGCCGCGGTGCACGTTGGAGCGGAACTCGTCCCCCTGGGCCCGGCGGCGCATCGCGGCCACCACGCGGTCCCCCACCACGAGCGCGCGGATGTCCGTGCCCTTGGACTCCTCCACGAACCGCTGGATGAGCACCTGCTGGTTGGTGCCGTGCAGCGTCTCGATGATCGCCTCGGCCACCTTCTTGGTCGGCGCCAGGATCACGCCGATGCCCTGGGTGCCCTCGAGCAGCTTGATCACCACGGGCGCCCCGCCCACCATGTCGATCGCCGTGGACACCTCGCCGCGGTTGCGCACGAACACGGTGGCGGGCATGTCGATCTCATGGCGGGAGAGGATCTGGGTGGCCCGCAGCTTGTCCCGCGAGTTCATGATCCCGGCGGCCGTGTTGGGCGTGTAGACGTCCATCTGCTCGAACTGGCGCACCACGGCGGTGCCGAAGTAGGTCACCGAGTTGCCGATGCGCGGCAGCACGGCGTCATAGCCGGAGAGGGGGCGGCCACGGAACATCAGATCGGGCTCGTCCGAGCTGAGGTCGATCCCGAAGCGCAGGGTGTCCAGGACCTTCACCTGGTGGCCGCGCTCGAGCGCCGCGGTCTTGAGTCGCTGCGTCGAGTAGGCGCGCAGGGAACGGGAGAGGATGGCGAGCTTCATGACCGCTTTCCTGGGAGGATGAGGGGCGTGTCTGAATCTAAGCACACGGCCCCTGCCCCCCACGGCGTGCCCCCCACCGACGACGGCGCCGCTCGCCCGGGGCTGGTGGGCTGGCGCGAATGGGTCGGCCTGCCCGCCGCCCACACCCCCTGGATCAAGGCCAAGATCGACACCGGTGCCCGCACCTCGGCGCTCCACGCCTTCCGGATCGAGCGGCACACCGGCCCCCACGGCGAGGACCGCGTGCGCTTCGAGGTCCACCCGTGGCAGGGGTCCACCGCGGACGCCCGCACCGTGGACCTGCCGGTCGAGGACGTGCGCACCGTGCGCTCCTCCAACGGCGAGGTGCAGGACCGGTTCGTGGTGCTCATGCCGCTGCGTCTGGCCGGGCGCACCGTGGACGCCGAGGTCACGCTCACCGACCGGGACGAGATGGGCTTCCGCATGCTCGTGGGGCGCACCGCGCTGGCCGCCGGCGGCCTCCTCGTGGACCCCGCCGCCTCGTACGTGGGCGGGCAGCCGCCGCGCGGCGTGCGCCGCCGGAACCGGGGACGCGCGTGAGCCGTCGCCCCGCCCGCGCCCCCTTCGCGTTCGGCGGGGTCGAGATCCCGGCAGGCCGCCGCCACGAGCTGTCCCTGCCGATCTCCCAGCTCGTCACCGGCGCGGACGTCACCCTGCCCGTGCACGTGCTGCACGGCCGCGAGGACGGGCCCACCGTGTGGGTCTCCGCCGCGATCCACGGGGACGAGGTGGCCGGCGTCGAGATCGTCCGCCGCGTCCTGGAGCGCCTGCAGCCCACGCACCTGCGCGGCACCCTGCTGGCCGTGCCCATCGTCAACGTGCTCGGCGTCATGGCCGGGGACCGCTACCTGCCCGACCGCCGCGACCTGAACCGCTCCTTCCCCGGCTCTGCCCGGGGCTCGCTGGCCTCGCGCATCGCGCACCTGATGATGACCGAGGTGATCGGCCGCTGCACCGTGGGCATCGACCTGCACACCGGTGCGGACCGCCGCTCCAACCTGCCGCAGATCCGCTGCGACCTGGAGGACCCCCAGACCCGCGCGCTCGCCGAGGCGTTCGGCGCGCCCGTGCTCTTCCACGCCCGCCTGCGGGACGGCTCCCTGCGCGCCGCGGCCCGCGAGACCGGCGCGCGCGTGCTGCTCTACGAGGCCGGTGAGGCCTGGCGGTTCGACGAGTACGCGATCGCCCCCGGCGTGGACGGGGTCCTGCGCGTGCTCGCGGCCCTGGACATGGTGGATCCCGCGGACGTCGGGCTCACCGAGCCCGGGCCGGACGCCGTCGTCGACGCCCCCGGTCCGCTGCCCGGCGAGGTCCCCGAGGAGCGGACCACGGACGTGCCCGAGGCGACCGACGCCACCGGCGAGGACACCGCCGCCGTGCACCCCGACGTCGTCGACGGTGAGCAGGACGCCCCCTACCTGGTGTGGCAGTCCACGTGGGTGCGCGCCCGCGCGGACGGCCTCGTGCACCTGGACGTCTCCCTCGGCGAACGCGTGAACGCCGGGGACCGGATCGGCGCGCTCTACAACTCGTTCGGCCGCCGCCTCGCGCACGTGAAGGCCGAGCTGACCGGCGTGGTCATCGGCCGCACCGAGGCACCCCTGGTGCACCGCGGCGACGCCCTCGTGCACATCGGAGGATGGGACGCATGAGCAGCGGCGGGGCGCCGTCCGCGCGTCGGAGCCGCCCGGCTCAGGCCGGGGACGGGCGGCGGGCGATGGCCCGGCCGCCGTGCACGAGCCGGTAGTAGAGCAGCAGCGCCATCCCGACGCCGCCGGAGAGCAGGTACATCACCGGGATCCCGACGGCGGCCACCACCGCGCCGAGCACCATGGGGCCGAGGCCGGTGCCGAGGTCCAGGAGCAGGAAGAACGTACCCGTGGCGACGCCGATCTCGGTGGGCCGGACCACCTTGATCGCGATGGTCTGGAACACGCTCACCACGGGCCCGTAGGTCAGCCCCAGCAGGGCGCCGGCCGCGAGCATGCCCGCCGGCTCCCGCCACAGCGCCAGCACCGCGTAGGAGACCGCCATCCCCGCGAGGATCGGGTAGACGACGGCGTTGTCCCCGTGCCGGTCGTGCAGCACGCCCAGGACGGCGCGGCCCACGATGGTGCCCGCGGCGAAGAGCAGGAAGAACAGGCTCGGCACCATCGCCGGGTAGCCCTGCTGCTGCGCGAACGTGGCCATGAACGCGAGGATGCCGCCGTACATGAACCCGGAGGCCAGGGCCACGCCCGCCGCCGGCGCCACCTCCGCGGAGAACACGTCCGCCCGGTGCAGCCGGAACCGGCCCGTCAGCGGCGGCTCGGGCACGCGCAGGAACAGGGCGATCAGCAGGGCCATGCCCGTGAAGCCGATGCACGCCCAGAACAGGGCGTCGTAGCCGAGGGTGGTGCTCAGCTGCAGGGCCACCATCGGCCCGACGGCGCCCGCGAGCGTCATCGACGTGGAGAACCAGCCGGTGCCCTCGGAGCGGCGCACGGGCGGGACGATCCGCTGCACGGCCGTGGCCAGCGCGGTGCCGGCCGCGCCGAAGCACATGCCGTTGAGCAGCCGCACCGCGGTCAGCGCGGCCAGGGAGTCCGCCCAGAGGTACGCCACCGTCGTGAGGACGTAGCAGGCCAAGGCGACGAGCAGGACCCGCCGCCGCCCCCACGCGAAGGTGGCGGGTGTCGTCGTCATGCGGGTGAGGACCGCGCCCAGCACGAACGCCCCCACCACGACGCCGGCCTCCGCGTCCGACGCGCCGAAGGACGTGACGGCGTAGAGCGCCATCGCGGTCATGAGCGTGTAGAAGATCATCGCCACGAACAGGTAGGTGGCGCTGACGAGGATGAACGGGCGCGTCCACAGGGGCGGGCGCGGGGCCGCCGTCGAGCCGGCGGGGTCGGAGGGCGGTGGGGCGGAGGGCATGATCTCCATGTTCCCCCACGGCACGAGGCCCCGGCCCGCTCGTGAAGAGCGGACCGGGGCCTCGGGTGCGCGTCGCGGGCGCGACGGGCTCAGAAGCGGTTGATCACTTCTTGGCCTTGGAGGCCACGACCTGCAGCTGGACGGTCGCGATGACGTCCTCGTGCAGGCGGACCTGGGCCTCGTGGTTGCCCACGGACTTGATGTGCGCCGGCAGGGTGATCGAGCGCTTGTCCACGGAGCCGAGGCCGGCGGCCTCGATCGCCTCGGCGACGTCGGCGGTCTGGACGGCGCCGAACAGGCGACCCTCCGCACCGGCGGTGCGCTCGAGCTTCACGGTGGCGGACTGGAGCTGCGCGGCCTGGGCCTGCGCGTCCTCCAGGTTCGCCACGGCGCGGGCCGCGCGGGCCTTCTGCAGGGACTCGACCTGCTTCTCCCCGCCCTTGGTCCACACGGTGGCGAAACCGCGCGGGAGCAGGTAGTTGCGGGCGTACCCGTTCTTGACCTCGACCACGTCACCGGAGGTGCCGAGACCGGCCACTTCCTGGGTCAGGATGAGCTTTGCCATCTGGGTGTTCCTTCCTTCGCTCGCTCGATCAGCCGCGGCCGGCGCCGGCGTAGGGCAGCAGGGCCACCTCGCGGGCGTTCTTGACGGCCTGGGCGATCTTGCGCTGCTCCTGGACGGTCACGCCGGTCACGCGACGGGCACGGATCTTCCCGCGGTCGGAGATGAACTTGCGCAGCAGGGCCACGTCCTTGTAGTCGATCTCGGTGATCTTGGCGGCCTTGAGCGGGTTGGACTTCGGTTTGGGCTTGCGGAGTTCAGCCTTCGCCATCGTGGTGCTCCTTCAGAGTTCTCTGGAGCCCGCAGAACGGTTCTGCGGGATGGGATCACGCGGCGGCCCGTGCGGGGCACGGGGCCGTGTGCAGTGCGGCCCGGCGGTGCCGGGTCGCGAGGGGGATGGGCCGCCGGGGCGGCCCTCCGGGCGAGGTGCGCCCGGACGGAGAGGTCCGTGGTGTTCCGTGTCCGTCGCGGCTGTGGGGGCCGCACCCGGTCAGTGCAGGATCAGAACGGGGGCTCGTTGGAGGACGGGGTGTCCCATCCGCCGCCACCGCCGCCGCCGGACCAGGGGTCCTGCGGTGCGGCCTGGCCGCCGCCCTGCTGCTGGCCGCCCCAGCCGCCGCCCTGCTGGGCGCCGCCGAAGCCGCCGTCGTTGTTCCCCCCGAAGCCGCCGCCGGCCGGGGCGCCGCCGAAGCCGCCCCCCTGCTGGCCGCCGCCGAAGCCACCGCCGCCGCCGCCGCGCTGGGCGCGGGTGACCTTGGCCGTGGCGAACCGCAGCGCCGGGCCGACCTCGTCCACGTCCAGCTCCCAGCTGGTGCGACGATTGCCGTCCCGGTCGTCGTAGGAGCGCGCCCTGAGGCGGCCCTGCACGATCACGCGCATGCCCTTGGTCAGCGACTCCGCCACGTTCTCCGCGGCCTCGCGCCAGACCGAGCAGCGCAGGAACAGCGCTTCGCCGTCCTTCCACTCGTTGGTCTGGCGGTCGAACGTGCGGGGCGTGGACGCGACGGTGAAGTTCGCGACGGCCGCGCCGTTCGGGGTGAAGCGCAGCTCCGGGTCGGCGGTGAGGTTGCCGACCACGGTGATGACGGTCTCGCCTGCCATGGTCACTCCTGTCTTCGGGGGTTCTGCCGGTCAGTGACCGGATCCGGGGATCCGGGACTGCTCAGCGGGGTTCCGGTGGGGGCGTCGGGGACTGATCCGATGCTCTCAGACCCTCCGGACACGGTACGAGGATCACTCAGCGGTGATCTTCTGCTCCTCCGGACGAATGATCTTGGTGCGCAGGATCGTCTCGTTGAGGTTCAGCAGACGGTCCAGCTCCTGGGTGGCGGCCGGCTCCGACTGGAAGTTGACGACCACGTAGATGGCCTCGGACTTCTTCTGGATCTCGTAGGCGGTCTTGCGGCGACCCCACACGTTGATGTTGTCGACGGTGCCGCCGGCGTTCGTGACGACCTCGAGGTACTTCTTCAGGGTCGGCTCCACGGTGCGCTCGTCGACCTCAGGGTCGATCAGCACCATCAGCTCATAAGCACGCATGCGAACCCACCTCCTCTGGGCTTGCGGCCGCGGTCTCTCCGCGGCAGGAGGTTCTGCGTTCTCCCCTTACGCATGCATCCGCACTCTTCGGCGGCACGCAGGGGATCCCGTCAAGAATACCAGCACTGCGCCTCCGCAGATGAGGTGCCACCCCTAGGGGGCAGTGGGGTGGCCGGGGCTTGCCCTCGGTCGACGACGACGTACCTTGGAAGGAGGACACACATCCTGCGTCAAACCCCTCTCACGTTTCGGAGCATCCCATGTCAGAGTCCACGTCGGCAGCGCCCCAGCCGTCCCAGTCCGTCCCCTCCCGCCGCCGAGTCGCCAGCAGCCTCGCGTGGGCGGTGCCGACCGTCGTCGCCGCCGCCGCTGCCCCCGCCGAGGCGGCCAGCCCTCCCCCGCGGATCGACCGCTCGTTCCTGGTCACCCGCGGCACCCAGGCAGCCGTGCCCGGCGCGTCGGTGTCGGAATGCCGCTCGGGTTCCCGCTTGAGCGTCACTACGGACAACGTCAATACCTACTACCGGATCGTCAATGTGCAAGCCGGCTCCACGGTGACGGATGTGACCGCCTCCGTCCTGGTGCAGAAGGACATGGTGGATGCGATGGAGACTGGGAAGAACCCCACCACCTTCACCTGGACGAGCAGCGCTACACCGTCCTGGAGCACCCCCGTCCGTGAGGTCTCCGGGACCGGCAGTCCGGTCCTGTACACCAACAATGGAATCCAGTACTACCGCTACGTCAGCAAGCTCTCCACCCCGGTACCCGCCCCCGTCTCAGGCACCATCACCCTGCCGATCATCGGGTGGTACAGCAACTGCAGCACGACCCTCGCCGGCGTGTCGGTCAACGGCCGCGGCAGTGCCGTCGTGAACGGCACGCCCTTGGTCAATGTCGGCACCTACCGACAGCTGTGACCCCAGGCTCCGCCGGCTGACGCAGCCCCGCGCACGCCGCTCGCGGCGCCCCCCATGCCGCGCCTCACACCCCGCGGAAGAACTCCCGCACGGCCGCCGCCAGGTGCTCCACGTCCCGCACGCCGCACATCTCGCGCGCCGAGTGCATGGACAGCAGGCCCAGGCCCACGTCCACGGTCCGGATGCCCAGGCGGGTCGCCGAGATCGGGCCGATGGTGGAGCCGCAGGGGACGTCGTTGTTCGAGACGAACTCCTGGAACGGCACCCCCGCCACGCCGCACCAGCGGGCGAACGCGGCTTCTCCCCCCGCGTCGGTGGCGTAGCGCTGGTTGGCGTTGATCTTCAGCAGCGGGCCGTGGTTCACGCGCGGGTGGTTCACGGGATCGTGCCGCTCGGCGTAGTTCGGGTGCACCAGGTGGCCGGCGTCCGCGGACAGCAGCCAGGACCCCGCGATCGCCCGCGCTCGGCCCTGCCCGGCCACGCCGAGCGCCTCGAGCACGCGCCCCATGACCTCCTCGAGCAGCGGCCCGGCCGCCCCGGACCGCGACGCCGACCCCAGCTCCTCGTGGTCGAACGCGGCGAGCAGCGGGATCACCGGGGCGCCGGCCGCCTCACCGGCCACCCCGCCCGCGACGGTCCCCTCGTACGCGATCGCCCCCTCGGCGCCACCGTGCTCGCGCGCCAGCTCCTCGAGCGCCACGAGGCCCGCGTGCACCGAGCTCAGGTTGTCCAGCCGGCCCGACGCGAAGAACTCGCCCGCCAGCCCGAAGAGTCCGGGCGCCTGGGCGTCGGCCACCACGACGTCGTGCCCGCGCACCGCGGCCGGGTCCACGCCGGCGGCGGCCGCGAGCGCGGTCAGTACGTCACCGGGCACGCGGGCGGCCAGACCGTCGGCCTCCGCCTCGCCGGCGCCCTCGCCGCGCGGGGCGAGCGCCCCCACGACGGGGTTCGTGTGCCGCTGCCGCTTCAGCGTCAGCCCCTCGTTGACCTCGCGGTCCAGGTGGATGGCCAGCTGCGGGATGCGCCCCACGGGCCCGGTCGCGGCGAGCACCTGCGTGCCGTCGTCGAGGGCGAGACGCCCGGCGAACCGCAGCTCACGGTCCAGCCACGAGTTCAGCAGCGGGCCGCCGTACACCTCGACGCCGGCCTGCACCCAGCCGTCGGCCGTCACGGTGGCCGGGTTCGGCTTGAGCTTGAACCCCGGCGAGTCCGTGTGTGCGCCGAGCACGCGGAACACCGGCACGACGCCGGCGCTCTGCCCCGCCTCGTCCGGCCCGGCCGCGCGCGCCTCAGCACCCTCGTGGCGGCCCCGCGCCCCGGCACCCATCGGCACGATCCAGGCCACCGCCGCGCCGTCGCGCACCACCACGTAGCCGCCCGGGGCCGCCGGGAAGTCGGCCGTCTCATCCAGACGGGTGAAGCCGACGGCCTCCAGGCGGCGTGCGACCTCCTCCGCGGCGTGGTAGCTGGAGGGCGAGGCGGTCACGAACTCGGCCAGGTCCCGCAGGTGGGCGGGCAGCTCGGCGGCGGTGTCACGGGTCACGGGGGTCATGCCCCGACCGTACCGCGCCCCACCATCCGTCCGACTACCCTGGCCCGAAAGCGGCCCCGGCCGCATCGCCCGCCCGTCAGCGCAGGAGGAGCCCGCCGTGGACATCATGATCGCCGTCGCCGTGGGGGTCTTCCTCCTGGTGGCGTGGACCGTGGGCGGCTGGGCCATCGTGCGGATGGGCTTCACCCGGGACGGGGACGCGGCCCGCACCCCCGCCCACGACGCCCACGACGACGGCGCCGCGCGTCCGGCGCACCCCGGCGCGGCCGCGGACCCGGCCACCGACCCCCACGTGATCTGGCGCGAACAGATGAAGGCGGCCACGGCCGCCTCCGGGGCGCAGTGCGTCTGCCCGCCACCCCGCGAGGGCGGCGCCGCCGAGGCGGGGACGAGCACGCCGCCGTCGTCCCCGGACTGCCCGATCCACCGCTGGGACTACGCCTGAACCGCGGCCGGCCGGCCTGAGCGCCCCCGGGCCGGGCCGGCGTACGCGCCGGCGAGCGGGTCGGTGTCCGGGTGGCCGCCGTGGTCGCGCTTCACGAGGTCCTCCGCCGGGTGCAGCATCTCCCACACGACGCGCCCGCACAGCCACAGCACCGCGAGCATGTGGGCGAGGATCGCGGCCACGTAGACGGAGTCGTCCATGGAGTGCTGCGGCGGGGTCTCGGCCACCCCCTTGGCCAGGTACATCCACACGGCGAAGAAGTGCAGCGCCTCCACCGTCTGCCACACCCAGAAGTCCCGCCAGCGCGGCAGGGCGAGCGCCAGGAGCGGGATCAGCCAGACGACGAACTGCGGTGAGTACACCTTGTTGGTGAGCACGAACGCCGCCACCACCAGGAACGTCAGCTGGGCCAGCCGTGGGGTGTGCCGCACCCGCACGCCGAGCACGAAGATCCCGAGGCAGCACACCGCGAAGGTGCCGTAGGCCAGCAGGGTGAGGGAGTCCTCCGGCACGAACGCCCACCCGGCCTGCGCGGCGGTCACGTCCCACGCGTGCCACACGCTGGACAGGCCCGGCCCGCGCTCGCCGGAGAAGGTGAAGAACACGGACCACGCCTGGAAGTTCACCGCCATGAGCGGCACGTTGACCGCCGCCCACGCCGCCACCGTGCCCCCGGCCGCGAGCAGGAACGGCCGCCACCGCCGCGAGCGCACCGCCAGGATCAGCAGCGGCCCCAGGATCAGCAGCGGATACAGCTTCATGGCCGCGCCGAGGCCGAACAGCACCCCCGCCGTCAGGGACCGGCCGCGCGACCACGCGTACATGCCGCACGCCAGCAGGGCCACGGCCCACAGGTCCCAGTTGATGGTGCCGGCCAGCACGATCCCCGGGGCCACGGCCACCATGAGCCCGTCCGTCCACCGACGCCCCGCCATCCGGACGGTCAGCACCGCGACGACGGCCCACAGCACCACCACGAACCCGAGGTTCACGAGCCAGAACACCACCGTGCCCTGCTCCGGCGAGAACGGCAGCGCCTGCGTGATCCAGGCCGCCACCGAGCCCACGACGGACATCAGCACGGGGTACTCGAACGTGGAGCCCGCCCGGAACGGCGCCCACGGGTCCGCCGCGAACCCCCGCCCGCCGTAGAGCGCGGCCCAGTCCGAGTAGCAGCCCGCGTAGTAGACGTCCGGGGCGCCCCAGCCGTGCAGCAGGCACGGCGACTTCTGCAGCACGGTCACGACGGCGGCCAGAGCCACCAGCAGCCCCGTCAGCGCCGCGGGCCCGGCCCAGGAGCCGGTCCCCCGCCCCGGGCCGTTCGCCGCGAGGCCGCCGGCGAGCTGGAAGCGTCCGCCGCGCTCGCCGGGGGCGGGCAGGGTCCCGGACGGTGCGCTGTCAGCGGAACGCCCGGCGGGGGCACCCGGGTCGGCCACGGCGTCGCACGGGGCGCCGTCCGCGGCGTGAGTAGGCGGCTCGCTGGGGGTCGCGGCATTCGCGGGGGCCGGTCTCATGCCCCCATCCTAGGAAGCCGCCCGGACACCGGACGGGCGGGGCCGCCGTCGTCGGTCGTAGACTGGCGGGGTTGATCCCCGGGTGAGCGCCCCGCCGAACGGTGTGGGCCCCCCTGCGCGCGCCGCGTGCCCGCACCCGTTCCGGACAGTCGAGGAGAGAACCAGACCGTGGCCACCAATCCCATCCGCGTCGCCATCGCCGGCGTGGGCAACTGCGCAACATCCCTCATCCAGGGTGTGGAGTACTACCGCGAGGCGAAGGCCACGGACACGGTCCCAGGCCTGATGCACGTGCAGTTCGGCGACTACCACGTGTCGGACCTCGAGTTCGTGGCCGCGTTCGACGTGGACGCGAAGAAGGTCGGCCTGGACCTGTCCGAGGCCATCACCGCCTCCGAGAACAACACCATCAAGATCGCGGACGTGCCCCACGCGGACGTCACCGTCCAGCGCGGCCCCACCCTGGACGGCCTCGGCAAGTACTACGCCGAGACCATCGAGGAGTCGGAGGCCGAGCCCGTGGACGTGGCCCAGGCCCTCCGCGACGCGGAGGTGGACGTGCTGGTCTGCTACCTGCCCGTCGGCTCGCAGCGGGCCACAGAGCACTACGCCCAGGCCGCGATCGACGCCGGCGTCGCGTTCGTGAACGCCCTGCCCGTGTTCATCGCCGGCACCCCGGAGTGGGCCGAGAAGTTCACCGCCGCGGGCGTGCCGATCGTGGGCGACGACATCAAGTCCCAGATCGGCGCCACCATCACCCACCGCGTGATGGCCAAGCTGTTCGAGGACCGCGGCGTCACCCTGGACCGCACCTACCAGCTCAACGTGGGCGGCAACATGGACTTCAAGAACATGCTCGAGCGCGAGCGCCTGGAGTCCAAGAAGATCTCCAAGACGCAGGCCGTCACCTCCAACACCTCCGCGCAGCTGGGCGAGAAGGACGTGCACATCGGCCCGTCCGACTACGTGGCCTGGCTCGACGACCGCAAGTGGGCGTTCGTGCGCCTCGAGGGCCGCAACTTCGGCGACGCCCCGGTCTCGCTCGAGTACAAGCTCGAGGTGTGGGACTCCCCCAACTCGGCCGGCGTGATCATCGACGCCGTGCGCGCCGCGAAGATCGCCCTGGACCGCGGCATCGGCGGCCCGATCCTCTCGGCCTCGTCCTACTTCATGAAGTCCCCGCCCGTGCAGCACAACGACGACGCGGCGCACGAGCTCGTGGAGGCCTTCATCCGCGGCGACATCGAGCGCTGACCCGCCCGGTCCCGCGGACCGCGCACGACGCCGGCCCGTCACCTTCCCCGTGGAGGTGACGGGCCGGCGTCGTCGTGGGGGCGCGTGCCGCCCCGGCCACCGCGCTCAGCGCCGCGTGCCGAGCCGGTCCTCGATGGTGAGCCGGACGAGCTGGGCGTACATGGCCTGGCCGTCGGCGCGGGGGTGCACGCCGTCGGCGGAGAAGTCCGTGACGTGCTGCTTCGCCGCGGCGTCCCAGTCCGCCAGGACGATCCGGTCCGGGTGGGCCTTGGCCTGCGCCTCCATCTGCACCTGCACGTCCGCGATCCAGTCCATCGGGCCGTGCGGCACCACGAGCACGAGCAGCCGGTCCTCGCCGACGGCCGCCAGGATCTTCTCCCAGTCGCCCCGATGGGTGGTGCCGTTGGCGCCCAGGGCCACCACGACGACGTCGCTCAGCTGGCCGTCCGCCTTGAGCTTCTCGAGCTCGTCCGCGGCGTCCCAGATCTGGTAGCCCACCTCCGCCTCCAGCAGCATCCCCGGCAGCTGCTCCATGAGCGTGGGCGCGGCCGAGAGCGAGACGGAGTCGCCGATCAGGGTGACGTCCGGGCCGAGCTCGGACGGCGGCAGGGCCGCGGTGAGCTGCTCCTTGGAGTACGTGGGGCGTGTGACGGCCGGGTCGCCGAGCCCGAGCCCGGACGGCTCAGCGGACGATCCGGGCGAGGACGTCGCGCCGGCGGAGTCCTCCGCGTCCCCGGGGGCGGCCGAGCCGGGCGAGGCCGAGGCCGACGCCTCGGCCCGCTTCGACTGCTCCGCCGCGCGGGACTCGCGGGCCGCCTGCTGCGCCGCCTCGGCGGCCTTGAGGGACTCCTCCGCCTGGGCGATGTCCTGCTCCAGCTGGGTCTGCGCGGGCGAGTGCACCACGGCGGCCACGGCCGCCGCGGGCACGGCCACGAGCCCCAGGGCCGTGGCGGCGGCCGCGAACCGGCCGATCGGCCCGGCCCCGCCCGTGAACGCCCGCCGCGCGGCCGCGCCCCAGCGGCCGAAGGCGCCCCTGAACCCCTCGTGGAGGATGGGCTCCTCGATCAGCCGGGTGCTCAGGTCGGCGATCAGGGCGGTCAGCAGCAGGATCGCGCCGGCGGCCACGGGCTCGACCCACCCGGGGGCGTCCACGGGCACCATCACGCGCATGATCACGAGCAGCGGCCAGTGCCACAGGTACGCGGCGTAGGAGCGGCGCCCCCACCAGCGCAGGAACCCGTTGCCCAGCACGCGCGAGAGCGAGTCGCGCCGGTCACCCTGCACCACGTGCCAGACGATGAACGCGACGACGGCGGACAGGCCCGCCAGCACCCCGCGGTACGTGCTCGCGTGGCCGCCGTCGACCAGGGCGAAGCCCGCCGCGAGCACCGCGACGGCGCCCCACGCGACGGCCACCCGCCTGGTCGAGGTCCGCGGCTCGGGGCCGCCGTGCTCGGGCCGGGGCACGTGGGCCAGGCCGATCGCCACGCACGCGCCGAACAGCAGGCCGAAGGCGTGGGTGTCCGTGCCGAAGTAGAGGCGGGCCTGCTCGAACCCGTGCCACGAGCCCCAGGCCATCCACGCCGCGGAGGCCACGGCCGCGACCGCGACCGCGAGGATACGACGTCGGTCCGCCACCCGCCCCGAGTTCACCGTGCTGCGCGGCGGCCAGGTGAGCAGGAGCAGCCCCCAGAGGAGCAGGGGCCAGAGGATGTAGAACTGCTCCTCGATCGCCAGGGACCACAGGTGCTCGAACAGAGGCGGCGAGGCGCGGTTGAAGTAGTCCCCGCCCTCGAGGATCATCACCCAGTTGCTGGTGTAGGTCAGGGCGCCGAACCATTGGCGACCCAGGCCCGCGGGGAACTCGTCCACCGCCAGCCACGCGAGCGCGGTGGTGCCCACGAGCGCCATCAGCATGGCCGGGATGAGTCGTCGGACGCGCTTCATCCAGAAGGTGCCCAGCGCCACGCCCCGGCCCGCGTCCACACCGCGGACCAGGCCGGTGGTGATGAGGAAGCCGGAGAGCACGAAGAACATGTCCACGCCCACGAACCCGCCGCGCAGGAAGGTGGGCCAGGCGTGGAAGACGAGCACGGCGAGCACCGCGATCCCCCGCAGCCCGTCGAGGGCGGTCACCCGGCCGGGGCCGCGGCTGACCCGCGTGCCGACCTTGACGGCGGGCACGCCGTCCTGGGGCGACAGGGCATGGCGGGGCACGGGCGCGGTGCGCTGGTCGGAACTCACAGCGGTCGATCATTCCATCCCGACCTGGATGGGCCAAAGCCTCCGGCTATCCCCCACCCACCCACCGCGTTGGGGGCGGTCTCCGGCGGTATTCCGCTCCCAAAGCACCGGATTCCGCCCCCGGAAGCGGGGGTGCGGGCGCCGGTCAGTGGTTGCGCAGCGCCTCGATGAGCTCGTCCTTGGTCATGGTGGAGCGGCCCTGGATGTCGAGTTCGCGGGCCCGCTTCGCGAGCTCGTCCTTGGTCCAGTCCGCGTAGGAGCCGGCCTCGCCGCCACGCTCGGCGACCTCGTCCCGGCCGTCCCGGGCGGAGGCGTTGGCGATCCGTGCGGCCTTCTCCTCGCTCGCGCCCTCGCGGCGCAGCGCCTCGTAGACCTCGGGGTCCTTGATGTTGGAGGTGCCGGGGCCCATGGGGGCGCCGTTCTTCTCGGTCTTCTTCTCAGCCATGCGGCCAGTGTGGTCCCGGCCCGACGACGGGTGGAAGGTCCGCCGCGCCGCCTCAGTCCTGCCGGGCCTCCGGCTGCTCGGCCCACCAGCGCCGCAGCTCCGCCTCGGCCTCGGCCGGCTCGTGCGGCCCCTCGTCCAGGCGCCACTCGAGCAGGTGGGTGTACGCCCGGCCCACCACCGGGCCCGGGCGGATCCCCAGCAACGCCATGATCTGCTGCCCGTCCAGGTCCGGCCGCACAGCGGCGAGCTCCTCGGCCTCGGCGATCTCGGCGATGCGCTGCTCGAGGTCGTCGTACGCGTGGGCCAGCCGCTCGGCCTTGCGCCGGTTGCGGGTGGTCACGTCCGAGCGGGTCAGCGCGTGCAGGCGGGGCAGCAGGTCGCCGGCGTCGTGGGCGTACCGGCGGACGGCGGAGTCGGTCCAGCCGGCGTCGCCGTAGCCGTAGAACCGCATGTGCAGCTCCACCAGACGGGCCACCGCCTTGATGGTGTCGTTGTCGAACTTCAGGGCACGCAGCCGCTTGCGGACGAGCTTGGCCCCCACGGTCTCGTGGTGCCGGAAGGTGACGGCCCCGCCCTTCTCGAAGCGGCGCGTGGCCGGCTTGCCGACGTCGTGCAGCAGCGCCGCCAGGCGCAGCACGGGGTCGGGGGTCGACGGCGCGTACTCACCCTCCAGCTCCATGGCCTGCTCCAGCACGGTCAGGGAGTGGGCGTAGACGTCCTTGTGGCGGTGGTGCTCGTCCGACTCGAGCTGCAGGGCGGGCAGCTCGGGCAGGACGTGGTCGGCCAGGCCGGTGCGCACGAGCAGGTCGAGGCCGGCGCGCGGGTGCGCACCGCACACGAGCTTGACGAGCTCCTCGCGGACGCGTTCGGCGGAGATGATCGTGATCCGCTCGGCCATCGCGGTCATGGCCTGCTCCACCTCGGGGGCCACGGCGAAGCCGAGCTGGGAGGCGAAGCGGGCAGCGCGCATCATGCGCAGCGGGTCGTCGGAGAAGGAGTCCTCAGGGGTGCCGGGGGTGCGCAGCACGCCGGCGTGCAGGTCCTGCATGCCGCCGAAGGGGTCCACGAGCTCGAGGGCGGGCAGGCGCAGGGCCATGGCGTTGACGGTGAAGTCGCGGCGCAGCAGGTCGTCCTCGAGGCTGTCGCCGAAGGCCACCTGCGGCTTGCGGCTGGCCGGGTCGTACTGCTCGGCCCGGTAGGTGGTGACCTCGAGCTGCCAGCCGGCCTTGCGGAAGCCGATGGTCCCGAACCGCCGCCCCACGTCCCACGTGGCGTCCGCCCAGCCGGCGCCCACGGCCTCGGACGCGTCCGGGTCGGCGTCCGTGGTGAAGTCCAGGTCCGGCGACGGCCGCCCCAGGAAGAGGTCGCGGACCGGGCCGCCCACCAGGGAGAGCTCGTGGCCGGCGGCCTCGAACCTCCGCCCCAGCTCCACGACGACGGCGGGCAGGGTGGCGTCCGCGGGGAAGCCGGGGGGCAGCGCGTGGGTGGCGGTGGTCAGATCCATGATGCCTACAAGGGTGCCAGACGGTCCCGGCACGGGCCCGCGCGGGCCGGGCTAGAGTTGACGGCATGACCCGCCCCGATCCCTCCGCGCACCGGGGCGCCCCCCTGCCCTCCGCGCTGGGGGCGTGGCGTCGCCGGCCGCAGCCGCCTCTGCGCCCCGTCACCTCGGCCCCCGCGGGACCCCGTTCCGCCGGTGCCGCCTCCCTGCCCACGGTGGAGGAGGTCTCCGCCGGCGGCGTCATCGTCCGCGAGCACGACGGCGGCCTCGAGGTGGCCGTGATCGCCCGCTACAACCGCGGTGGCCGGCTCGAGTGGTGCCTGCCCAAGGGCCATCCCGAGGGCGAGGAGGACCACCGGCAGGCGGCCGTGCGCGAGGTGGAG
This sequence comes from Micrococcus sp. H39-S4, assembly GCF_027158145.1. Taxonomy (NCBI): domain Bacteria; kingdom Bacillati; phylum Actinomycetota; class Actinomycetes; order Micrococcales; family Micrococcaceae; genus Micrococcus; species Micrococcus sp. H39-S4. The sequence continues at coordinate 246,791 of NZ_JAPVLT010000003.1, read as the reverse complement.
GAGGAGACCGGGATCGCCGGCCACATCCTCGAGCCGCTCGGCGCGATCGACTACTGGTTCACAGTCGCCCGGCACCGCGTCCACAAGACCGTGCACCACTTCCTGCTGCGCGCCACGGGCGGCGAGCTGACCACGGAGAACGACCCGGACCACGAGGCCGTGGACGTCGCATGGGTGCGCCTCGAGGACGTCGCCCGCCGCCTCTCCTTCGCCAACGAGCGCCGGATCGTCGACCTGGCCCGCCAGGTGGTCGACCAGCACTTCCCCCCGGGCGGTGCCCGGGGCCCCCGCCCCTGATCCACCGCCCCCGGCACGGGGCCTTCCGACCACGATTGGGTGACCCTTGAGCAGCAGACCCGCCCCGCGCCGAGCGCAGGACCCCGCCCACGCCGGCGTCGCCGACGAGGAGCCGACGACGACGGACCCCGCCCCCGCCACGGATCCGGCCGCCGTGGACCCCGCGGACGAGACCCCCGAGGGCGAGCGCCGCGCCGGCCGGTCCACCGCGATCATGGCCTCCGGCACGCTCCTCTCCCGCGTGCTGGGCCTCGTCCGTGCGACGCTGGTGACGGTGGCGATCGGCCTGTCCGCGGACATGGCCGACATCTTCGAGATCGCCAACTCCCTGCCGAACGTGATCTACCTGCTCCTGGTGGGCGGCGTGTTCAACGTCGTGCTCGTGCCGCAGCTGATCAAGCACGCCCGCGACGCCGACCGGGGCGCGGACTACACCTCCCGCCTGATGACGCTCGGCACGCTCGTGATGCTCGCCGGCACGGTGGTGGTCATGCTGGCGGCAGCCCCGCTCATGACGGCCCTGACCCGCGGCTGGTCGCCGGAGAAGCTCGAGATGGCCACCGTGTTCGCCCTGTGGTGTCTGCCCCAGGTGTTCTTCTACGGCATGTACGCGCTGGTGGGGCAGGTGCTCAACGCCAACGGGCGCTTCGGCGCCTACATGTGGGCGCCGGTGCTGAACAACGTCGTCGCGATCGGCGCGATCGTGCTGTACCTGGGCATGTTCGGGGCGTACCGGGCCGGGGACGACCTCGCCGGGTGGACGAGCGCACAGACGGTCGTGCTGGCCGGCGGCCACACCCTGGGCGTCGTGCTGCAGGCCGTGATCCTCTTCCTGCCGCTGCGCGGGCTCGGCCTGGGTCTGCGCCCGCGGTTCGGCTGGAAGGGCATCGGCCTGCGGGACACCGGCCGGATCGCCGGGTACACCCTGATCACGATGGTCGCCACGAACGTGGTGCTCCTGCTGTGCCAGCGGTACGTCACCTCTGCCACGGAGGCCCGCGACCGCGGCGAGCTGCGCATCCCGGGCACCGAGACCTGGAGCGCCGAGATGGCGCAGGCGGCCATCCCCGGTGTGGCCGCGTACAACATGGCGATGCTGATGGCCGTGCTGCCCCATTCGGTGTTCGTGCTCTCCCTGGCCACCGTGCTCTTCAACCGGCTGGCCCGCGCCATGGGCCGCCAGGACATGTCCGCGGTGCGGCGCACGACGGCGCAGGGTCTGCGCGCGTTCACCGTGCCGCTGATGTTCTGCCTCGCCGGCGTGGTGGTCCTGGCGGGCCCCCTGGGCCGCGTCTTCGGCTCGACGGCCGAGACGGCGATGGTGGCCGGCGTCGCGGTGGGCTCGGTCCTGCTCGCGCTGGCGCTGTCCATCCCGTTCCGCTCGGGCTCCTTCTACCTGCTGCGCGTGTTCTACGCCGCCGAGGACGCCAAGGTGCCGATGGTGGTCCAGGTCAGCGGCTCGCTCCTGATGCTGCTGCTCTCGTGGGCGGGCGCGATGCTGCTGCCGCTGTGGTCCATGGCCCTGTGGGTCGCGGTCGCCTCGTCCGTCTCGTACGTGTACCAGTTCGTCCTGACCCATGTGCTCACCGTGCGCCGGTTCGGGGACTACGGCCTCGCATCCGTGCTGCGTGCCCACGTCCAGACCGGCCTGGCCGCGCTGGCCGCGGCGGCCGCGGGCGTCGTCGTCGTGTGGCTGCTGGGCGGGTACACCGGCGGTTTCGCGTGGAACTCCATCGGGACGGCGCTGCTCACGTGCGCGGTGGCGGCCGTGGCGATGGGTCCGGTGTACCTGATGGTGCTGCGGGCCATGCGGTTCCCCGAGCTGGACGACGCCCTCCGGCCGCTCGTCGCCCGCGTGCCGGCGCTGGGTCGTCTGCTGCGCGTCGGCTGATCTCTGGCCGCGACGGCCACGCCACGTATCATCGGATTCCGACCCCGTCGTCAGGAGAAGAGCCCGTGCCCCAGCCCATCGCCGTCGGCGCCGTCCTGGGCGGCCGCTATCGCATCACCCAGCACGTGGTGACGTCCGCGGACCAGGACATGGTGTTCCTGGGCACGGACCAGGTGCTCAACCGCCGCGTCACCGTGCTCGTGGCCTCCCGTGAGAACGCCACGCAGGTGGCCTCGTCCGCGCGGGAGCTGGCCACGGGCGAGCGCAACGACGACGTGCAGGTGCTCGACCTGGGGCTGTCCGAGGGCCGCACGTACCTGATCGCCGGCGGGGACCCCGACCCGGACGTCCTGCTGGGTCTGGCGTACCCGCAGGAGCTGTACGTGGAGCCGTTCCAGACGGACAGCCTCGGCTCCGAGCTGTTCGGCGAGTCGCGGACCGGAGACCCCCACGCCTACGACGACGACGAGGCGTACTACACCGACCTCGACCGCCGGCTCCGCGCGGACGAGGACGAGGCCCAGCGTCGTCCCGGGTTCCTGAACCGCCTCTCCGAGCGCCTCGCCGAGCGGGTCCGTCCCTCCGACGGCACCGCGGCGAAGGCGGCCGCCGGGGCGTCGGCCCTGGCCGCGGCGGACGCCGCCACCCGGAAGCAGCAGGAGGAGCGCGAGCGCGCGGAGCGGGAGGCCGCCGAGCGTGCAGAACGCGAGCGCAAGGAGGCCGAGGAGAAGGCACGCGCCGAACGGGAGGCCGCGGAGCGGGCCGAGCGGGAGCGCAAGGAAGCCGCCGAACGCGCAGAACGCGAACGTCGGGAGGCGGAGGAGCGTGCCGAGGAGGAGCGCCGCGCCGAGGCCGAGCGCGCCCGTCGCCAGGCGGAGCAGGAGGCTGAGGAGCGGGCCGCGCGCGAGCGGGAGGCCGAGCAGGCCCGGCTGGCCGCGGAGCGGGAGGAGGCCGAGCGCCGCGAGCTCGAGCGCCGGGCCGAGGCCCGCCGTCGTGCCGAGGAGGAGCGCGCCCGGGAGGCCGAGCGGCGCGAAGCTGAGAAGCGCGAGGCCCAGGAACGCGAGGCCGCGGAGCGCGAGGCCCAGGAACGCGAGGCCGCGGAGCGCGAGGCCCAGGCGGGCACCGCCGCACTCCCGGCTGTCGCGGCGGGGGCCGCCGCCGCGCAGGCCACCGACGCCGATGCCGACGGGGCCACGCCGCCCACCGAGCCCGTCGAGCCCGTCGAGTCCGTGGCGGCCGAGAAGACCGACCCGCCGGAGCCGGTCGCCCCGGACACCGAGGCGATCCCGGTGCGGCGCCAGCGCCCCGTCCCCCGCCGAGCGATCGTGGCCGAGTCCGCGCCGCCCGTCCACGAGGAGTCCCGCAGCACGGCCGCGCCGGTGGCTGCCGGGACCGCAACGGGGGCCACCGCGGCGGCTGCCGGTTCGACGTCCGCCGCCGCGGCTCCGGATGCCCTGGCCGCCCCGGCCACCACCGGGGGCGACGACGGCGCCACGGTGGCCGACCCGGGCGACGGCAACGGCCGCACGCGCGGCGGCGGTCCGCTGGCCCTGCTCCTCGTGCTCGGCCTGCTGGCCGCACTCGTCGTGGGCGGGGTGCTGCTGGCCCAGAACCTGCGCGGCGGGCCGGCCCCGCAGGCCGCGGCCGCGTCGTCCGAGTCTGCGTCGTCCGAGTCCGCATCGGACACCCCGTCGCCGTCGGAGAGCACCAGCCCCTCCCCCACCCCGACCAGCGAGAGCGCCGCGGCCGCCCCGCAGCCCGTCCAGGCCCTGCGCTCGGTGCCGGACCTGCCGGAGCACGAGGCCGAGCACGACGCGGACCTGAGCAACCTCATCGACGGCGACCCCACCACCGTGTGGCGCACCTTCGCCTACGCACGGCCGAACTTCGGCGGCTATGTGGAGAGCATGAACCTCGTGGTCCAGCTCGAGGAGCGCACCGAGGTGAACGAGGTGACCCTGCAGAGCACGGGGGCCACCGGTGGCGCCTGGTTCGCCTACATCGCCGACTCCCCCGAGGGCGCGAACGCCAAGGAGATCGGCAACGGCACCTTCGACCAGGACACCGTCTCCATCCCCGTGCCCTTCGAGGGCGCCGAGGCCGAGGCCGAGTACGTGATCGTCAGCCTCACCTCGCTGCCCCAGCTGGAGGGCACGACGTCGGACCTCCCGTTCGGCCTGCGCCTCGGCGAGATCGCCGTCCGCTGACCCCGCGCCCAGGCGACGGCGCGCCGGACCTTCCGGCCGCCGTCGCCGGACGTCGCTGCACCGCGGCCCGACACCGCGGAATACCCGCCCGTGGCTCCGCCGTTGTCCTGGAGGAGCGTCCACCACCCCGATCCACTGGAGGAACCCGTGGCCCCCACCGCCCAGGACCAGAGCGTCCACAACGTCGTGATCGTCGGATCCGGCCCCGCCGGATACACCGCGGCGATCTACACCGCCCGCGCCGACCTCTCCCCCGTCCTCGTGGCCGGGGCGGTGACCGCGGGCGGCGAGCTGATGAACACCACCGAGGTGGAGAACTTTCCGGGCTTCCCGGAGGGTGTGCAGGGGCCCGAGCTGATGGCGAACCTCGAGGCCCAGGCCCGCCGGTTCAACACGGAGGTGGTCTACGACGACGTCGTGCAGGCCGACCTGACGTCGAACCCCAAGGTGCTCACGCTCGGCGACGGCACCCAGCTGCGCACCCACGCGGTCATCCTCACGACCGGCTCCGCCTACCGGAAGCTCGGCGTTCCCGGCGAGGAGCGCCTCTCCGGCCACGGCGTCAGCTGGTGCGCCACGTGCGACGGCTTCTTCTTCCGCGAGCAGGAGATCGCGGTCGTGGGCGGCGGCGACTCCGCCATGGAGGAGGCCCTGTTCCTCACGAAGTTCGCGTCCAAGGTGACCGTGCTGGTCCGCAAGGACGAGCTGCGCGCCTCCAAGGTGATGGCCCACCGCGCCATGGAGAACGAGAAGATCGAGTTCCGCTGGAACACCGAGGTCACGGAGGTGACCGGTGACGACAAGGTCAACACCCTCCGCCTGCGGGACACCCGCACCGGCGAGGCGTCCACGCTGGACGTGACCGGCCTGTTCGTGGCCATCGGCCAGGACCCGCGCACGGACCTGGTGCAGGGCCAGGTGGAGCTCACGGAGCACGGCACGATCCGCATCGACCATCCGTCCTCGCGGACCTCCCAGCCGGGCGTCTTCGCCGCCGGCGACGTCACGGACCACACCTACCGCCAGGCCATCACCGCCGCCGGCTCGGGCTGCGTGGCCGCCCAGGACGTGGAGCACTACCTCGCGACCGTGGCCGATGTGGAGGAGGCCGCGCCGGCCGGCCCGGAGTCGGACGCGGTTCCGGCATGAGCCACTGACTCATCACCCCTGACAGGGCGTCATGAGTCATGTCGATAACACCCCTGTCCACCCCCGTCAGACACAGAACAACCCCCAGGAGGCTGCCATGAGCACCATCACCGTCACCGACGCCGACTTCGACCAGAAGGTCCTCCAGTCCGAGCTGCCCGTCCTCGTGGACTTCTGGGCCGAGTGGTGCGGCCCGTGCCGCATGCTCGGGCCCGTCCTGGAGGACATGGCCGTGGAGCACGAGGGCAAGGCCGTGATCGCCAAGCTCAACGTGGACGAGAACCCGGCCATCGCCGCGCGCTACGGCGTCACCTCCATCCCGCTCGTCGTGGGCTTCCAGAACGGCGAGAAGGTCGCCGAGTCCGTGGGCGCCAAGCCCAAGGCCGCGCTGGAGAAGGAGTTCTCGGCCCTGCTCGGCTGAGCCCCTCCCCCACTCACCACGACGGCCCCGTCACCCGAGAGGGTGACGGGGCCGTCGTGCGTCGATCTTCAGGACCAGCGGCGGGTGCCCGTGGACGCCGTCCGCGGGAACTCCGGATCAGGACTTCTTGCCCTTCCCCTTGCCGTCCTGACCGCCCTGGATGAGGTCCATGATGCGGTTCAGGTCCTCCACGGTGGTGAAGTCGATGGCGATGCGGCCCTTGCGCGCGCCGAGGGTGATCTTCACGGCGGTGTCCAGGCGGCTGGTGAGCGCGGTGGCGTAGTGGTCCAGGCGCTCGTGGCGGGCGTCGTCCGTGCTGCGCCGCGGCGTGCGGCCCGGCCGGAGCCCGCCCTGCAGCTGCGCGACCGCCTCCTCCGTGGACCGGACGGACAAGCCCTCCGACTGGATCCGCTGCGCCAGACGCTCCATGTCCGACGGGTCCGTGAGACCGAGCAGCGCACGCGCATGGCCGGCCGAGAGCGTGCCGGCGGCCACGCGGCGCTGCACGAGGGGCGGCAGCTTGAGCAGCCGCAGCGTGTTGGAGATCTGCGGACGAGAGCGGCCGATGCGCTGGGACAGTTCCTCCTGCGTGCAGGCGAAGTCCTCCATGAGCTGCTGGTAGGCGGCGGCCTCTTCGAGCGGGTTCAGCTGGGAGCGGTGCAGGTTCTCCAGCAGAGCATCCCGCAGGAGGTCCTGGTCCGGGGTCTGGCGGACGATCGCCGGGATGGTGTCCAGGCCGGCCTTCTGGGTGGCGCGCCACCGGCGCTCTCCCATGATCAGCTCATGGGGGGTGGGGCCGTCCACCTCGCGCACGACGATCGGCTGCAGGATGCCGACCTCGCGGATCGAGGTGACCAGTTCCGCCATGTGGTCCTCGTCGAACACCTCACGCGGCTGCCGCGGGTTGGGGTGGATGTCCCCCACCGGGATCTCCCGCAGGACCGCGATGTCCGCGGACACGGTCCCCTCGGTCGCGGCGGACTCAACGCTCGAGTCCCCCGGTTCCTTCCTCGACGACGTCGCGGAGGTGGCACGCTTGCTGGGCGCCTTCACCGTCGGCATGGCCGGACGCCCCTTGGTCGGCCGCGCCGCGGGTGCATCCTCGGACTCTGCGGAGAAGAACACGTCGACGGGACGCTGCGCGGGTCGCGAGGCACGCTTCGACGAGGTGGGCCCTGCCTTCGTGGCGGACGTGGCGTTCCTGCCAGTCGCAGCCGTTGATTTCCCGGCCTGTGTCGTTCGGCCCGCGGTCTTCCGCTGCGAGGCCGACGGGGCGGGCTCGTTGGACCCCCCTGGCGTCTCGGTCGTCGCGGTGCTCCGCGTCGATGTCGTGGTGGCCTCCGCTGCCGCGGCAGCCTTCGGGCCGCTCTTCACCGGCACCGCAGAGTCCTTCGGGGAGGTGGCCTCGGCGTTCTCTTCCGGGGCTTCTACAGTGCTCTGGATCAGGGCGCCGAGGCCTCGCCCCAGGCCTCCTCGACGGCTCGTCTTCAACGGGTCCTCCTGCAGTGAGTGGGTCTGGGATCAGTGTAGGTGAGCGGCCTGGTCTCGATGGTCCCGGGCGGCGGGAAGACACTTCTCAAGGTGCTCTGGCCCTGACCGCCGGGGGGCGCGCGAGGGCCTGACACGTGCAAGGGGCGCGGCGAGGTTCGGGCCTCGGTTCTGGGGTGAGACGTCCGTATTGGGCCCGGACGGCAGGATGTGGGCGCGCGGACAGCACCTGCCGCGAGCGTGAGTGTTTCACGTGGAACACTCATAGTGGGGGCGCTTCGGAAGGGTGCCGCTGCAATCCTCAAGACCTCCTCGTGTTCCCTCTCGAAGTTCACTCGTTTCACATGAAACGCGAGCCCGCGTCGACGAGCGGACGGTATCAGAATCACGGCTGTCAGTTTGTTGTTCGTGTTCTCCCCGGCCGATCAGCCCTCCGTGCGGACGGTACTCAGATCGCTGGCTACCCGCATGATGTATGTGCTTCATCGGACGCGCAATGGCGGACCAGCAGCGAAGCACTCGTGCCACTTCCCCGCGGTGTGATGTGAACACTCGAATCGCCGAACGGATGAGCTCGGCCTACTCGTCGCTTCGCCGTCAGTGCTTCCTTACACCCGCGCAGCTCACGAATTGAACGCTGCCTCACCATCCGCGTTTCACGTGAAACACGGACGAGTCTGTCATCCAAGTACGACATGAGTTCGGGTAACCCACGTGCTCGCTCACCCGCGAGTCAGTGCCACATTACTGCGCCATTCTCGGTCAGCTCGCTCCCGGCACGGATCGTGTGCTCCCTGGATCGCCTGGGATTGTGACCTCGCGGCACGGCGCTTTCACCCGAAGCTCATTTCACGTGAAACGTATCGTTCGAAGATTCGACCATGCACTCGTGCCACGGAAGTCCGCCCACGAGCGGGTTGCATTCAGATACTGGCGTCCATAGGAGGCGTGAGATGCGTTCGAGGTTCAGACTCCTCGCGCTGCTGACGTCGTGACCCGGGCGCGTCGAGCGCCGGACGTCGGTCGTTCGGTTTCACGTGAAACGTGGCGGCGTACTGGGCACGAACGCCGGGTCGCGGGTCCCATGTCGCGCAGCTTGCACCGACTTGTGCCGTTGACCGTACTGTTCGATGTAGTCGCTGCCGTCAGCAGCGGCCGTACAGACATATGGCAGGCCGTTCCGCCCGACAGACCGGGCCCATTCCTCCCGTCTGCCCATTTTGCCCATTAAGTTTCACGTCCGACTCGTGTGGAACCGGGTCTTCACCCGTCCGTCCGCACGCGGCTCCCTCCGGGGATCGACGCTAGATCTACGCGCGAGCATCGTGTTTTACGTGAAACCCCCGGCCACCACCTGAGTGATCGACGTCCTGCTTCCACGTCGTTTGCAGGGGTCAGAACCGTGTGGCCTGAGCGTCCCGCACTGAGCTGATGCGGGTTTCCCGGGGGAGGGGACCCAGGCTGACTCAGCATTCCCCTGCCGACCCCGTACCTAGCCGTCGGGCCGCGCTGGGGATTCGCCAGACCAACCAGCGCCATGGTGGCACCCACGGCCACCTACCCACGGCGTCCCCTTGTCCACAGATCTTGTCCACATATCAACATCGACGATAGCCGCTAACCACTGCTGACTCCGCAAAGTGCCAGCTCACATGCTTGTCTTTGTATACATTGGGGGCGTGCGGCCGCCCCTCTTCGCCGGACTCTCTCCTACTCCGTACACAGGAATGCACAGTAGAACTGTCCTTCTGGCGCCGCCGTTCGGCCCCTCCAACTCAGACGAATCACAGCAGCCCACCATCGCCGCTGACGTCTGCTCTCGCACACGCTGACGGCAGACCGGCCGCGTGCCTCGCGGCGACACCACGGCCCGTGCTCCGCTCTGGCCCCGATTCCCTGCACGTCACCGACGGCGAGGAGGTCTGACCGTGGGGGAGAGGGGGCACCCAGTCACAGCACCCGGCCTGCTCGCTGGCTGCATCCTCGAGGCTGCAGCGCACCCGGGTGAAGGAGGAGGGACGGATTATACCCTGCACGGCCGCGCCCGGCGGCCAGGACGTTCCCCACGCGTCGCGCAGCCCTCGCGGAGCACTTCAACGCAGCGTGCACCGCCGGCCCCCACACAGCCGCCGTCTCCGCCCCGCCGCCATGCCGTTCACCCCGTGAGTTCGTGCGTCGCCGCCCGCGGCTGCACCCAGGCCTCGCGACAGGTGCGCCTGGCCGGCGGCGGAGGCGCCGGCCCAGCGGAAGAGAGGGGAGCGGGACAGATGGGAGCGGTCCACCACGGGCACCCCTCCCCATCGTCCCGCCGCGGCGGCACCACGCTCGCACCCTCAGAGAAGGTCGTTTCACGTGAAACACGAACTTCCGATATGCCCAGCGTTTCCGCTTGTCTTTTCACCCCCCATCTTCCGGGCCACGCTCACTCACGACGAAGCCCGCCGGGGGATCGCTCCCTCCGGCGGGCTTCGTCGTCGTCAGCAGCGCCATTTGGCGACCGCAACAGCGGGTCGCCTGGGCGTCAGCTCTTCAGGGCCGTCGGCGCACCGCGGCCGGCGATCTCCGCGGCCGCCTCCCGGTACGCCACGGCGCCGGCCGAGGCCGGGTCGTAGGTCAGCACCGTCTGCTGATAGCTGGGGGCCTCGGAGATGCGGACGTTGCGGGGGATCGCGGTGTTCAGCAGCTGCTCCGGGAAGTGCGTCCGGACCTCCTCCGCCACCTGCACGGCGAGGTTGGTCCGCGCGTCGAACATCGTCAGCAGGATGGTGCTCACCTGGAGACGCGGGTTCAGGTGCTTCTGGATCATCTGCACGTTCTTGAGCAGCTGGGAGAGGCCCTCGAGGGCGTAGTACTCGGCCTGGATCGGGATGAGCACCTCCTCGGCCGCCACGAACGCGTTGACCGTCAACAGTCCCAGGGACGGCGGGCAGTCGATGAACACGTAGTCCAGCCGCTCCTGGCCGTCCTGCTCGCGCCAGGCGGTGTACGCCTCGAGCGCCCGAGACAGTCGCTGTTCGCGGGCCACCAGCGAGACCAGCTCGATCTCGGCACCGGCCAGGTCGATCGTCGCGGGCACCACCTGCAGGCCGTCCACGTCCGGGGCGTCCTGCACGACGTCCTGGATCTCCATCTCGCCCAGGAGCACGTCGTACACGGAGGCGACGTCTCCGGTGTGGGGGATGTTCAGCGCGGTGGACGCATTGCCCTGCGGGTCGATGTCCACCACCATCACCCGCATGCCCGCGCGGGCGAGGGCCGCGGCCAGGTTGACCGTCGTCGTCGTCTTGCCGACGCCGCCCTTCTGGTTGGACGTCGTGAACACGCGGGTGCGGTCGGGGCGCGTCAGACGGCGACGCTGGAGCCGCGCGGGCTCCTCGGCGTCGGCGCCGCCCTTCTCGGCGGTCCGGCCGGTCCACTTCTGGCGCAGGGCCCTCCAGGCCCCACCCCGGCTCTCCTGCTCCTGCGCCATGCGGCTCTACCTCCTGGGTCGCGGGTGTGCGGATCTGCTGCCGCCCGGCCCGTCCCGTCCCGGTGGGGGAGGGGTCAGCGGGGACGCGCGCTGACGCGCACGACGGTGGTGGTCTCGGGCAGCAGGCCCTCGCCCACCGTGAGGATCTCGGGCTCGGCACCACCATACTTGCGCAGGACCTTGCGGGCGGCGGCGATCTCGTCGGCCGCGGAGCGGCCCTTGATGGCCAGCAGCTCCCCGGCGCCCTGCAGCATCGGCATGGTCAGCGGCACGAGGGTCTTCAGCGCGGACACGGCGCGGGCGGTCACGACGTCGACGTCGAGGTTCCCGGAGACCTGCTCGGCGCGGCCGCGGATCACGTCCACGTTCTCCAGGCCGAGGTCGGCGACCACCATGTCCAGCCACTCCACGCGCCGCTCGAGCGGCTCGATGAGCAGGAACTGGCAGTCGGGGCGCGCGAGCGCGAGGCACAGGCCGGGCAGGCCCGCGCCGGAGCCGACGTCGGCCACGAGCGCGCCCTGCGGGAGGAGCTCCTCGACCACGGCGCAGTTCAGGACGTGGCGCTCCCAGAGACGGGGCGCCTCGCGCGGGCCGATCAGGCCCCACTCGATGCCGGTGTCCGCCAGGTGGGCCACGTACGCCTCGGCACGGGGGAGGCCCTCGCCGAACAGCTCGACGGCGGCCGGACGCAGCGCATCGGTCAGCGGCGGTGCCGGCTGCCCCACGGGCGCGGGGCGCTCGCCCCGGTCCTGAGGATCCAACCCGGGGCGCCGCTCGTAGGCCGAGCCCCGCTCAGTCATCGGCGGAGATGACCACGTGCCGGCGGGCGCCCTCGCCCTCCGACTCGGAGGTCAGGCCGGCGTCCGCGACGACGTCGTGGACGATCTTGCGCTCGTACGCGCCCATGGACTCGAGGTGCACGGGGCCCTCGCCGGCGCGGACGCGCTCGACGGCCGCCTGGGCGGCGGTGCGCAGGGCGACGTTGCGGCGCTCCCGGTGCCCGCAGACGTCCAGGATCAGCCGGGAGCGGTGCCCCGTGGCGGCGAGCACGGCCAGCCGGACGAGCTCCTGCAGGGCCTCCAGGGTGCGGCCGTCGGGGCCGACGAGGCCGTCCAGGCGCTCGTCGTGGTCCTCGGAGACGACGGACACGTACGTGCGCCCGTCGCGGACCTCGATGTCGATGTCCCCGTCCAGGTCCGCGATGTCGAGCAGCTCCTCGACGTAGTCCGCGGCGACGTCGCCCTCCTCCTCGAGGCGGCGCACCGCCTCCGAGACGGCGGCACCGTCCTGCTCCTCGACGCGGGAGCCCTGGCCCGCGGGGGTCTCGACGACGGCGTCCTCGGCCTCGGGGGCCGGGGTCACGTTCTCGGCGGACATGCTCACTTCCTCCTGCGGTTCTTGCGCTGGGGCTGGAGGCGCTGACCCGACTCGCGGACGACCTCACCGTTCAGCACGGCGCCGCCGCGGCCCGCCTGGGTGTGCGCGGATGAGGGCGTGGCCTCGGCGTTCGAGACCTTCTGGCCCACGGGGGGCAGGCCCTTGGCGGCGCGGCGCTCGTTGAGCTCCTTCTCGGCGAGGGAGCCCGGGGTCGGGTTGTTGCGGATGATCCACCACTGCTGGCCGACGGCCCAGAAGTTGGAGTAGGTCCAGTACAGGAGCACGCCGATCGGGAAGTTGATGCCGCCGATGCCGAAGATCAGGGGCATGGCGTAGAGCATGATCTGCTGCGTCTGCATCATGGGCCCGGAGAGGGCCTGCTGCGTCATGTTCTTCGTCATGAGCATCTTCTGCATGAAGAACATCGAGCCCGACATGAGCAGGATCAGCACGATCGCCGTGACGATCACGGGCCCGCTGCCCGGCGCGCCGAGCGAGTTCATGAAGGTGTCCGACATGCGGGCGCCGAAGATCGTGGAGCCCTCGAAGGAGCGGATCTGGTCCGCGGACAGGGCGTCCATGGCCTCGCCGCGCTCGGCCGCGCCGCGGGCGCCGATCAACACCTGGTACAGCGCGAAGAAGAACGGCATCTGGATCAGCAGCGGCAGGCAGGCGGCGAACGGGTTCGCCTTGTGCTCCTTCATGAGCGCCTGCTGCTCCATGGCCATGGCCTGGCGGGAGAGCTGGTCCTTCTTGCCCTTGTACTTGGCCTGCAGCTTCTGCAGCTCGGGCTGGATGGCCTGCATGGCGCGCTGGGCCTTGATCTGCTTGACGAACAGCGGGATCAGCAGGGTGCGGATGAGCACCACCAGCAGGAGGATGGACAGGGCCCACGTCCAGCCGGAGTCCGCGGGCAGGCCCGCAAACTCCAGGATGCTGTGGAACGCCCCGAGCAGCCAGGACATCAGCCAGCGGAACGGGGAGAGGATGGCTTCGAACATGGGGGTCAATCCTCCTGCGGGAGATCAGGTGGGATGGGAGGGTGGTTCAGGGTGAGGATGCGCGGCTGCCGGCCCGGCGGCCAGCGCCGGTGCCCGGGCGGGACCGGGTCCACGCCGCCGTCGTTCCAGGGATGGCACCGGCCGATGCGCCGCGCGGCGAGCCACGACCCCTTCACCGCGCCGTGCACGTGCACGGCCTCCAGCCCGTAGGCGGAGCAGCTGGGGAAGAACCGGCACACGGGTCCGTACAGCGGGGAGACCACGGCCCGATAGACCGTGAGCAGGCCGGCCAGCAGGGCGGACGGCAGCGCGCGCAACGGTCCCCACTCACGGGAGGGCTCGAGCACGACGAAGGGCGAGGGGGTGACGGTCATCTACGCGTGCTCCGAGGCGGCGGGCAGATGCGGCTTCAGGGCCTTGCCGAGCGCGCCGACGGTCTCGCGGCGCAGCAGCGCGTAGTCCGCCTCGGCGGCGGCCGGCAGCGCGCGAACCTGCACCAGAACCGGCAGGTCGCGCAGCGGAGGCAGGCGCATCTGATCCGCGACGACGGCGCGCAGCCGCCGCTTCACCCGGTTGCGGGTCACCGCGTTCCCCACGGCCTTGGACACGACGAACCCGGCCCGCGGCCGAGGGGCGCTCGGCGACGTGGACCGGGTCTGGTCGGGGTCCGTGGCGACGCTCACCACGACGGTGCGCCGACCCGCGCGGGTGCCGGTGCGACCGAGGTGACGGAACTCCGCGGGCGTGCGGACGCGACGGTCACGGGGCAGCACGGGGCGCGCCGTCCCTGGACCGAGGTCCTCAGGCGGACAGCTCGGCGCGGTTCTTGCCGCGGCGAGCGGACAGGATGGCGCGGCCGGCGCGGGTGCGCATGCGGGCACGGAAGCCGTGCTTGCGGGCACGACGGCGGTTGTTGGGCTGGAACGTGCGCTTGGTCACTGTGATCTCTCCACGACGTGTTGTGTGCCTTCGACCGTCGACCTGAGCAGGTGGACCAGGGGGAAGGACCGGTGAGGCTCTGACATGAAATCCCCGGCGGGCACGATCAACCGACACCCGGGGGACCAGACGACTCTAGTGGCCGGGGTACGCAGGGGTCAAACGGGTGCGCGCGGATCCCGGACGCCCGTGGGCGCCCGGGACGGTCGTCCACAGGATGATAGGGGTTGTCCACCGTCTGTGCACAACCCTGTGGACAACCGTTAGACTCCGAGCACCGTCGTCCGTCTCGCGCAGCCGCCCCCGTCCTCGGGGACGTCTGTCCCAGGAAAGGAAGCCTCCGTGGTGGCAGACCAGGCCGTGCTCAGCTCGTGGCGCTCCGTCCTGGGCTCCCTCGAGGACGACGCGCGGGTCAGCGCCCGCCTCATGGGCTTCGTCTACCTGGCCCAGCCGCAGGGCCTCATCGGCAACACGCTCCTGCTGGCCGTGCCGAACGAGACCACCCGCGAGACCCTCCAGGGCACCCAGGTGGCCGACGCCCTCACGGACGCCCTGACCCAGGAGTTCCGCGAGGAGATCCTGCTGGCCATCTCGATCGATGCGAACCTGCAGCCGCCGCGGACCCCCTCCTCCGAGGCCCGCCGCTCCTCCCTCGCCGGCGGGCCGTCCGACGCCGCGGCGCCGGACGTCGAGCTGCCCCCGGCCGCGACCGCCGCCACCTCCCGCCGCGCCGTCGCCGAGGAGCTGCCGGGCTTCCGCATCGAGCCGCCGGCCGACGTCGTGCCCGCCGCGACCGCGGCCCCGAGCGGGAACGGCAAGCCGACCCCCGCACCGCCGTCGACGTCCGCGGAGACCAGCCGCCTCAACGACCGCTACCACTTCGAGACGTTCGTGATCGGCTCGTCCAACCGGTTCGCGCACGCCGCCGCGAACGCTGTGGCCGAGGCGCCGGCGAAGGCGTACAACCCGCTGTTCATCTACGGCGAGTCCGGCCTGGGCAAGACGCACCTGCTGCACGCGATCGGGCACTACGCCCGCCGCCTCTACCCGGGCCTGCGGGTGCGGTACGTGAACTCGGAGGAGTTCACCAACGACTTCATCAACTCCATCCGCCACGACGAGGGCGCCTCGTTCAAGCAGGTCTACCGCAACGTGGACATCCTGCTGATCGACGACATCCAGTTCCTGGCGGACAAGGAGGCGACGGTCGAGGAGTTCTTCCACACCTTCAACACGCTCTACAACAACAACAAGCAGGTGGTCATCACCTCGGACCTGCCGCCCAAGCAGCTCTCCGGGTTCGAGGACCGGCTGCGCTCCCGCTTCGAGTGGGGGCTGATCACGGACATCCAGCCGCCGGACCTCGAGACGCGCATCGCGATCCTCCGGAAGAAGGCGGAGGCCGAGGGGCTCGTGGCCCCGCCGGAGGCGCTGGAGTACATCGCCTCGCGCATCTCCACGAACATCCGCGAGCTCGAGGGCGCGCTGATCCGCGTGACCGCGTTCGCCTCACTCAACCGGCAGACCGTGGACATCGAGCTGGCCGAGCATGTGCTCAAGGACCTGATCACGGACGAGACGGCGCACGAGATCACCCCGGAGCTGATCCTGCACGCCACGGGGGAGTACTTCAATCTCACCCTCGAGGAGCTGACCAGCAAGTCCCGCACCCGCACGCTGGTGACGGCGCGGCAGATCGCCATGTACCTGCTGCGCGAGCTGACCGAGATGTCCCTGCCCAAGATCGGTCAGGTCCTGGGCGGCCGCGACCACACCACCGTCATCCACGCGGACCGCAAGATCCGCGAGCTGATGGCCGAGCGGCGGACGATCTACAACCAGGTCACCGAGCTCACCAACGAGATCAAGCGGAAACAGCGCGGCGCCTGAGCCACCCGCCGTCCCACCCTCGAGTCCCGGTTCGAACATTCGACCGGGACTCGAGCCTTCGTCCACATTGTCCACCGGTGTGGACAACTCTGTGGAGAACCCCCGGTGCTGTGGACAACCTCCGCCCCTGTGGATGGCGGAATCAGGCCGCTCACGCCGCGTCCACACCCCTGGGGACGGCGACGGTGCACAGGCTGGTGAATCACACGGATGTCATTCGATGGTCCACATGTATCCACAGATCTCCACAGCCGAAAACCGCATGATCTCGCGGTTTTCGACGGGTGTGGACGCGTCCTGTGGACAGGAATGTGGACAACTGGGGGGTGGATCCGGGGATGAGTCTGGACAACTCCGGTCGAACCTGTGCAGAGCGGGGGAAGGACCCCCGGGGCTCGTCCACACCGGATGCACACCCCGAACGAGCGGGTGTCCACACGGTTCCCCCAACCGGATCCGCATGCTGACGCGGCAGAACGGCGTTCTCCACAGGATCCACACCCGCTACCACTACTTCTGATCCCCCTTCAGAGATTCCGCCAAGCAACATCATCTCCGCCACCCCACACCGAGCTGAGCGCCTCGAGAGCCCGGGCTGCGCCCGTGCGGTCGGAATCCTTGGAATCACACGCTTGTCATTCGCTTCCGACCTGACACCCACCGCGCGGACCGCCTATGCTGAGGCCCGCGTGTCGCCGTTCCCCCCGGGCCCGCAACCCCCGTCATCACCCCCAGAGAGGCAGTGCAGCTCGTGAAGTTCACCGTCGAACGCGACATCCTCACCGACGCCGTCTCCTGGGCCGCACGCTCCCTGTCCCCGCGCCCGCCGGTGCCGGTGCTCTCGGGCCTGCTGATCACGGCCGAGGCCGGCGTCGTGTCCATCGCGAGCTTCGACTACGAGACCTCCGCGCGCCTGGAGATCGAGGCCGACGTCGAGACCGCGGGCCAGGTGCTCGTCTCCGGCCGCCTGCTGAACGACATCGTCCGCTCCCTGCCGCAGGCCCAGGTCACGGTGGAGCTCGACGGCGGCAAGGTGCTCGTCACCTGCCGCTCCTCCCGCTTCGCCCTGGCCACGATGCCCGTGGGCGACTACCCGGCCCTGCCCGAGCTGCCGGCCCCCGCGGGCACCGTGGACGGCGCCGCGTTCGCCCACGCCGTCGCCCAGGTCACCGTCGCCGCCTCCAAGGACGACACCCTGCCGATCCTCACCGCCGTGAAGGTGGAGATCGAGGGCGACACCATGACCTTCCTGGCCACGGACCGCTACCGGCTGGCCATGAAGGAGATCCGCTGGACCCCGGCGGACCCGTCCCTCTCGACGTCGCTGCTCATCAAGGCGCGCACGCTCACCGAGGTCGCCAAGTCCCTCGGCTCCGGCGGCGACCTGGAGATCCTGCTCGGTCAGACCGCCGACCTCGTGGGCTTCGCCTCCGGCGGCCGTCGCACCACCTCCGTGCTCGTGGACGGCGAGTACCCCAAGATCCGCTCGCTCTTCCCCGAGTCCAGCCCCATCCAGGCCGTGGTGGACACCGCCGCCCTGGTCGAGGCGTCCCGCCGCGTGGCCCTCGTCGCCGAGCGCAACACCGCCCTGCGCATGGTGTTCACGGACGGCCAGGTCACCCTGGACGCCGGCACCGGCGACGACGCGAGCGCCAACGAGTCCGTGCCGTGCACGCTCGAGGGCGAGGACATCACCGTGGCGTTCAACCCGTCCTACCTCTCCGAGGGCCTGGCCGTGGTGGACCAGCCGCAGGTGCGCTTCGCGTTCACGTCCGCGCCCAAGCCCGCCCTGCTCACCGGCGTGAACCAGGAGGACGGCGTCGTCTCCGACTACCGCTACCTCGTGATGCCGGTGCGCATCGCCTGACGCAGGGGGCTGGACGCTCCCGTGTACCTGTCCCACCTCACCGTCGCGGACTTCCGGTCCTACCGCTGGGCCGACCTGGAGCTGATGCCGGGGTCCACGGTGCTGCTCGGGGCCAACGGGGTGGGCAAGACCAACCTCGTGGAGGCGATCGGCTACCTCGGCGCCCAGCAGTCCCACCGGGTCAGCTCGGACGCGCAGCTCGTGCGCTTCGGCCGGGACCGGGCCCGGATCGCCGGGCGCGTGCACCGCGGGTCCCGCACCGTCGCCCTCGAGCTGGAGATCCTGCCGGGCCGGTCCAACCGGGTGGCCATCAACCGCGGCGCCCCCGTGCGGGCGAAGGAGGGCCTCGGGATCCTGCGCACCGTGGTCTTCGCCCCGGAGGACCTGAGCCTCGTGACGGGGGAGCCCGGTGGCCGTCGTCGTCTCCTCGACCAGCTCATGGTGCAGCTGCGTCCGGCCCTCGGCGAGGCCGCCGCCGACTACGAACGCGTGCTGCGCCAGCGCAACGCCCTGCTCAAGTCGAGCCGCGGCTCTCGCCGCTGGGGCCCCGAGGAGGACGCGACCCTCGCCGTCTGGGACGAGCACCTCTGCGCCGCCGGCGCCCGCCTGCTCCACGGCCGCCTGCACGTGCTGCGCCTGCTGGCCCGCCCCCTCCAGGAGATGTACGCGGCGCTGACCAACGGCTCCAAGGCCGCGGCCTACGCCTACGAGTCCACCGTCCCGTTGGCCCGTGGCACCCACGCGGAGGTCCCGGCCGTGGCGGACCTGGCCGCGGACATGCACCGGACGCTCGAGGCCCAACGGGAGGAGGAGCGGGCGCGGGCGCTCACCCTGGTGGGCCCGCACCGGGACGAGCTCGCCCTCTTCCTGGGCCCGGCGCCCGCGCGCGGCTACGCCTCCCACGGGGAGACGTGGTCGCTGGCGCTCGCCCTGCGCATGGCGGCCTACGACGTGCTCGTGGCCGACGACCCGGACCCCGACGCCCGCCCCGTCCTGATCCTGGACGACGTGTTCGCGGAGCTCGACGCCGCCCGTCGCCGCCGCCTCGCCGCGCTCGTCCACCGGGCCGAGCAGGTGATCGTCACGGCCGCCGCGCTCGAGGACGTCCCCGAGGAGCTCACGGCCCACCGCGTGCTCATCCGCCAGGACGCAGAGGGCTCCGAGGCCGTGGCCGCCGCGGCCCCCGTGGAGGGGGACATCCGTGAGCCCCGGCGCGAGGGCGGCGCCGATGGCTGAGACCCCCGCCCCGTTCGAGCCGGACCGGCCGGACCTGGCGCTCGTGCAGCTGCGCCGGGTCCGCGAGGCCGCCCGGGAGCGGGGCGAGGCGCCGCTGCGGGCGCGGGGGACGGGCGCGGGCCTGGCCGGGGCCATGGCGGGCACGACGTCGGCCGGCCGGGAGCGGCAGGACCGTCGACGCCCGTTCGGGGGTGCGGACCGGGACCCGGCCACGGTGTCCACCGTGTTCGGCCGGCTCATCCGCGACCGCGGCTGGTCCACCCCCGTGGCGGTCGGCTCCGTGCTCACCCGCTGGGCCGAGCTGGTGGGGCCGGAGATCGCGCTGCACTGCCGCCCGGAGAGCTTCGAGGACTCCGTGGTGCGGGTCCGGACGAGCTCCACCGCGTGGGCCACGCAGCTGCGCCTGATGAGCCCCGTGCTCCTGCAGCGCTTCGACGAGGCGCTCGGGCCCGGCGTCGTGACCCGCATCGAGGTGGCGGGGCCGCAGGCCCCGAGCTGGCGCAAGGGGCCGCGCACCGTGCGCGGCGGCCGCGGGCCGCGCGACACCTACGGCTGAGTCCGGGGCGGCCCCCCGCGGCGCACGACGGCGTCCCGGACGCGGCGAGGCCATGGGCGCCGCTCTGGCGCGCTCACAGGGTCGGGGACGGCCCGGGAGGCATGGGCGGTCTCCTGCGCACGTCCTGAGCCGTGTCCCTGGCCGCTGAGCGGGTGTTCTCCCGTGGCGGACCCCCGTCGATGCGGGCCCTCGGGGTGTCAGGCGGTACACTGGGACCAGTGAAAGGGGGCCGGTTGTCGTCCGTCCCCCACCCCCGTGGATCTGCGGGAGCGTGTCGCGTGCCGGTTATGTCCGGGCGGCGTCGCGCGCCTGCGCGCGGGTCGACCCAGCCGCCGACGTCCGAGGAAGTGAGCCACCCGTGGTTGACGCCATGCCCGAGAACCCCGCGGAGGAGCCGACCGCCGCGTCGGCCGCGCCGAACCCGGAGGCCGTGCCGGACGCCGTCGGGCAGCCCGAGACCCCCGTGAAGGACCGGAAGGTGCCCGGTGAGTACGGCGCCAGCGCCATCACCGTGCTCGAGGGTCTCGAGGCCGTCCGCAAGCGCCCCGGCATGTACATCGGCTCCACCGGCCCGCGGGGCCTGCATCACCTCGTGTACGAGGTCGTGGACAACTCCGTGGACGAGGCGCTGGCCGGCTACGCCACCGGCATCGACGTCACGCTGCAGGCCGACGGCGGCGTGCGCGTGGCGGACGACGGCCGCGGCATCCCCGTGGACCTGCACCCCACCGAGGGGAGGCCGACCGTCGAGGTCGTCATGACGATCCTGCACGCCGGCGGCAAGTTCGGCGGCGGCGGCTACGCCGTCTCGGGCGGCCTGCACGGCGTGGGCATCTCCGTGGTCAACGCGCTCTCCCGCCGCGTGGACACCGAGGTCCGCCGTCAGGGGCACGTGTGGCGCATGTCCTTCGCGGACGGCGGCGTGCCCCAGGGCGAGCTGGTGAAGGGGGAGGCCACGGACGCCACGGGCACCGTGCAGACGTTCTACCCGGACCCGGAGATCTTCGACTCGATCGAGTTCGACTACGAGACCCTGCGTGCCCGCTTCCAGCAGATGGCCTTCCTCAACAGGGGCCTGCGCATCACCCTCACGGACGAGCGCGTCCAGGAGTCCAACGAGGTCGTCGACGACGAGATCGCGGGCGAGGGCGCCGCCGGTGAGGACGTCGCGGAGAACGGCCTGGCGGAGGAGGCGGAGCAGGAGCCCCAGCGCCGCTCCGTCACCTACCTGTACGAGAACGGCCTGCTCGACTACGTCCAGCACCTCAACTCCGCCAAGAAGGTCGAGTACGTCCACGACGACGTCATCGCCTTCGAGGCCGAGGACGTCTCGGACGGCCGCTCCATGGCCGTCGAGGTGGCCATGCAGTGGACCTCCGCCTACTCGGAGTCCGTGCACACCTACGCGAACACGATCAACACCCACGAGGGCGGCACCCACGAGGAGGGCTTCCGCGCCGCGCTGACCTCCCTGGTCAACCGCTACGCGCGGGAGAAGGAGATCCTCAAGCCCAAGGAGGACAACCTCACGGGCGAGGACATCCGCGAGGGCCTGACCGCCGTGATCTCCGTGAAGCTCTCCGAGCCGCAGTTCGAGGGCCAGACCAAGACCAAGCTCGGCAACTCCGAGGCCCGCGGGTTCGTGTCCAAGGCGGTCACGGACCACCTCGGCGACTGGTTCGAGCGCAATCCGGGCCCGGCCAAGGAGATCATCCGCAAGGCCATCATGGCCTCGCACGCCCGCCTGGCCGCCCGCAAGGCCCGGGACAACGCGCGCCGCAAGTCCCCGCTGGAGTCCTTCGGCATGCCCGGCAAGCTGGCCGACTGCTCCTCGAAGGACCCCGAGCGCTGCGAGGTGTACATCGTGGAGGGCGACTCCGCCGGCGGCTCGGCCAAGCAGGGCCGCAACCCGGAGACGCAGGCCATCCTGCCGCTGCGCGGCAAGATCCTGAACGTGGAGCGCGCCCGCCTGGACAAGGCCCTCGGCAACGCCGAGATCCAGTCGATGATCACGGCGTTCGGCACCAACATCGGCGAGGAGTTCGACATCTCCAAGCTGCGGTACCACAAGATCGTGCTCATGGCGGATGCGGACGTGGACGGCCAGCACATCACCACGCTGCTGCTGACCGTCCTGTTCCGGTACATGCGCCCGCTCATCGAGGCCGGCCACGTGTTCCTCGCGCAGCCGCCGCTGTACCGCATCAAGTGGTCCAACGCCCCGCACGACTACGTGTTCTCGGACGAGGAGCGCGACGCCGCCGTCGAGGCCGGCCTGGCCAAGGGCTGGCGCTACCCCAAGGACAACGGCGTGCAGCGCTACAAGGGCCTGGGCGAGATGAACTACCAGGAGCTCTGGGACACCACCATGGATCCGGAGAACCGCACCCTGCTGCAGGTGACCATGGAGGACGCCGCCGCCGCGGACGCCGTCTTCTCCATGCTCATGGGCGAGGACGTGGAGTCCCGCCGCACCTTCATCCAGCAGAACGCCAAGGACATCCGCTTCCTGGACGTCTGAGCCGGACCCGCAGACCTGCCTGAGCCGACCACCCTCCCCGCCGTCGCGGGGAGCACGAGAGGACCCGCGTGAGCGACGAGACCACCCCCCAGACCCCGGACGAGCCCGTCGAGGGCGCCCCGACCCCGCAGGCCCCCCAGACCGGCCTGGACATCGAGGTCGAGCACTACGTGCTCCCCGAGGGCGCCGCCGACAAGGTCGAGCCCGTCGACCTCGAGTCGGAGATGAAGCGCTCGTACCTGGACTACGCGATGGCCGTGATCGTCGGCCGCGCGCTGCCGGACGTGCGCGACGGCCTCAAGCCCGTGCACCGTCGCGTGCTCTACGCGATGTACGACGGCGGCTACCGCCCGGACCGCGCGTTCAACAAGTCCGCCCGCGTGGTGGGCGACGTGATGGGCAACTACCACCCGCACGGCGACACCGCGATCTACGACGCCCTCGTGCGCCTCATCCAGGACTGGGTCCAGCGCTACCCGCTGGCGCTCGGCCAGGGCAACTTCGGCTCCCCGGGCAACGATGGGGCGGCCGCCCAGCGCTACACCGAGACCAAGATGGCCCCGCTGGCCATGGAGATGGTCCGGGACATCGACGAGGACACCGTCGACATGCAGGACAACTACGACGGCAAGCAGCAGGAGCCCGTCGTCCTGCCCGCCCGGTACCCGAACCTGCTGGTCAACGGCTCCTCGGGCATCGCCGTCGGCATGGCCACGAACATTCCGCCGCACAACATGCGCGAGGTGGCCGCGGGTGTGCAGTGGTACCTCGAGCACCCCGAGGCCACCCGCGAGGAGCTGCTCGAGGCGCTCCTGGCCCGCGTCCACGGCCCCGACTTCCCCACGGGCGCCCAGATCCTGGGCCGCAAGGGCATCGAGGAGGTCTACCGGACCGGCCGCGGCCCCATCACCATGCGCGCCGTGGTCAACGTGGAGGAGATCCAGGGCCGCACGTGCCTGGTGGTCACCGAGCTGCCCTACATGACCAACCCGGACAACCTCGCCGCGAAGATCGCGGAGATGGTGCGGGACGGCAAGATCAGCGGCATCGCGGACATGCGCGACGAGACCTCCGGCCGCACCGGCCAGCGCCTGGTGATCGTGCTCAAGCGCGACGCCGTCGCCAAGGTGGTGCTGAACAACCTCTACAAGCACACCGAGCTGCAGTCGAACTTCTCGGCCAACATGCTCGCGCTCGTGGACGGCGTGCCGCGCACCCTGTCCCTGGACGGCTTCGTGCACCACTGGGTGAAGCACCAGATCGACGTGATCGTGCGCCGCACCGCGTTCCGCAAGCGCAAGGCCGAGGAACGCGCGCACATCCTGCGCGGTCTGCTCAAGGCCCTGGACATGCTGGACGAGGTCATCGCGACCATCCGCCGCTCGGCCTCGGCGGACGTGGCCCGCGAGGCCCTCAAGGAGCTCCTGGACATCGACGACGTCCAGGCCCAGGCCATCCTGCAGATGCAGCTGCGCCAGCTCGCCGCCCTGGAGTCCCGGAAGATCCAGGACGAGTACGACGACCTCATGGCGAAGATCGCCGAGTACAACCGGATCCTGGAGTCCCCGCAGCGTCAGCGCGAGGTCATCTCCGAGGAGCTCGCCGAGATCGTGGCCAAGCACGGCGACGACCGCCGCACCGAGATCATGGCCGGCTTCGACGGGGACATGTCCATCGAGGACCTGATCCCCGAGGAGGAGATGGTCGTCTCCATCACCCGCGGCGGCTACGTCAAGCGCACCCGGATCGACCAGTACCGGTCCCAGGCGCGCGGCGGCAAGGGCGTGCGCGGGGCGACGCTGCGCGGCGACGACGTCGTCGAGCACTTCCTGACCGTGTCCACGCACCACTGGCTGCTGTTCTTCACGAACTTCGGCCGCGTCTACCGCATCAAGACGTACGAGCTGCTCGAGGCCGGCCGCGACGCGAAGGGCCAGCACGTGGCCAACCTGCTCGCGTTCCAGCCGGACGAGCGGATCGCCCAGATCCAGCCGCTCGTGGACTACGGCCGAGCCCCGTACCTCGTGCTCGCCACGCGCGGCGGCCTCGTGAAGAAGACGCCGCTGCTGGACTACGACACGAACCGCACCGCCGGCCTGATCGCCATCAAGCTGCGCGAGGGGGACGAGCTGGTCTCGGCCCGCGTGGTCTCGCCCGACGACGACCTCATCCTGATCTCGCACAAGGGCCAGTCCCTGCGGTTCACCGCCACGGACGAGGCGCTGCGTCCCATGGGCCGTGCGACCTCGGGCGTGACCGGCATGAAGTTCCGCGACGACGACTCCCTGCTGACGATGGACGTGGTGGAGGAGGACGGCTACGTCTTCACCGTCACGGACGGCGGCTTCGCCAAGCGCACCCACGTGGACGAGTACCGCCCGCAGAACCGCGGCGGCCTCGGCATCAAGGTCGCCAAGCTCGTGGACGACCGCGGCGAGCTCGCCGGCGGTCTCGTGGTGCGCGAGGACCAGGAGGTCCTCGTGGTGATGGCCTCGGGCAAGGTGGTGCGCTCCGCCGTCGCCGGTGTGCCGGCCAAGGGCCGCGACACGATGGGCGTGATCTTCGCCAAGCCGGACAAGCGGGACCGGATCGTCGCCGTCACCCTGAACAACGAGCAGGAGATGGAGGCGAAGGCGGACGCCGAGGCCGAGGCGGGGCCGGATGTACCCTTGGACGCAGACATCGACCCGACCGACCCCGTAGCCGCACCGGAGGACGCCCTGACGCAGGACGCCGGTGAGGGTGCAGACGGAGGAGAGCAGTGAGCACGTCCGCGTCGTCGCGTCCCGGCCAGGGACGGAGCACCGGGAAGGCCGCCGAGCCGCGGTCCGGCCGCCCGGTGCGCAAGGCCAGCGGGTCCTCGCAGGAGGACCTGGTCCGCGCCGTCCCGAAGGCCAAGGTGCGCCGCGCCCGCCTGGTGCTGACCCGGGTGGACCCGTGGTCCGTGCTGAAGCTGGCGTTC
Source organism: Micrococcus sp. H39-S4 (assembly GCF_027158145.1). NCBI lineage: Bacteria > Bacillati > Actinomycetota > Actinomycetes > Micrococcales > Micrococcaceae > Micrococcus > Micrococcus sp. H39-S4. The sequence goes on along the minus strand of NZ_JAPVLT010000003.1, from coordinate 221,520 downwards.
CTGCTCTCGGTGGCGCTGGGCATCCTCACGGTGGTGGCGGCGGTGGCGCTGTACTCGCTGTCCGACGTCCTCGGGATCTTCGACAGGGTCAACGACGTGATCGGCACCGTGCTCGGCTCCGAGGCCGGGCGCTACACCGTGGCGTCCCTGGCCCCGCTGAGCACCGTGACCTCGCTGGCCACCGTGCTGGCCGTGGTCAACGTCATCCTGCTGACCGCCCTGGCCACCGTGGCCGCGCTGCTCTACAACCTCTGCGCGAGCCTCGTGGGCGGCCTCGGCGTCACGCTGACGGACGACTGAGCAGACCCTCGACGACGCCCCGCGCGGATTTGCGCGGGGCGTCGGCGTTCCTGTACAGTCATCTCCTGTTGTGAACGGCGTCAGCCGTGAGCGACGGTGAGGGCGTATAGCTCAGGCGGTTAGAGCGCTTCGCTGATAACGAAGAGGTCCCAAGTTCAAGTCTTGGTACGCCCACTCCCACCACACAGAGCCCCGGTCCGCTGGGGCTCCGTTCGTCTCCGGAGGTCTTCCCATGGGTCGACTGGCACGCGTGGCCCTCGTGGTCAGCGCCGCGGCAGCCGCCTATGGGGCGCGTCTCTGGCGGGAGAACAGTGCGGGGAAGGACGTCTGGGCCACGGCCACGGACGACCTGCCGGAGGACGCCGACGGCGTCGAGCCGGCACCGGAGGACTGACCGGTCCTCACGGGGGCATGGCGCAATTGGTAGCGCACCTGCTTTGCAAGCAGGGGGTTAGGGGTTCGAGTCCCCTTGCCTCCACCGAAGAAGGGCCCGGGAGTCGTGAGACTCCCGGGCCCTTTCGTCTGCCCAGGGTGGCCGCCGGCGCCGGCACCGTGGGCAGAAACCGGCGACCCGGGGGCTCCTGGGGCACAAACCGCAGGACTTCGGGCCCCGTGGGCAGAAGAGAGGGCGTTTCTGCCCACGGAGGGACGGGGATGGCCTGCCCCGAACCCCCGCCGCCGGACCCGCCCACCGCGCCCACCGCCGTCGTGCGTGGTGTTGGATGGTCCGGTGAACACCACCATCGACACCCCGTCCCCCAACCGACCCGCCTCTGGGCAGGGCACTCCGGCCTACGCCCGGGTGCCCGCGAGCTACTACGACATCTTCGTGGGCGTCTTCATCGCCCTCCTCATCCTCTCCGGCGTCACCGCGGCCAAGCTCTTCTACGGCCCCACCGTCCCGGTCGTCTCGGACCTCTTCTACGACGGCGGCCCCCTCATCTTCGACGGCGGCGCCTTCCTGTTCCCGTTCGCGTACATCGTCGGCGACATCCTCGCCGAGGTGTACGGCTGGCGCCGGGCCCGCCGCGCCATCGTCCTCGGCTTCGCGATGCTCGTGCTCGCCGCCCTCACCTACACGGTGGTCTCCTGGACCACGCCCGTCGAGGGCTTCGAGGTGTGGGACCAGGCCCTCGCGCCCATGCTGCGGATCACCGTGGCCGGCTTCGTCGCGTTCCTCGTGGGCTCCCTGCTCAACGCGTCCATCGTGGTCCGCCTCAAGGAGCGCATGAAGGAACGGCACGTGGCGTTCCGGCTCATCCTCTCCACCGTGGTCGGCCAGTTCTTCGACACCCTGATCTTCTGCACCATCGCCTACGCCGGCACCATCTCGCTGCTGGAACTGGCGAACTACACGGTGACCGGCTTCGCGTACAAGACGCTCGTGGAGATCCTCATCGTGCCGGTGACCCTGCTCGTCATCCGCGCCCTCAAGCGCCGGGAGCCCACCTACCGGGCACCCGGCTTCGAGATCCACCGCGACGACGATCCCGCCCTCGCCCCGGCCGCGTCCCGCTGACCCGCACGGGCCCCGGCGTCGGCCGCGCCGGGGCCCGTCCGTCGCGCGCACCCCGCCCAGCGACTACCGTCGGTGCCATGGGCAAGGACCTCTTCGAGCACGAGCAGCAGCAGACCCTCAGCCGTGAGCAGGCCGCCGCACGCCTACGCGACCTCGCCGACCAGCTCTCCCGGCAGAACGAGGTGCGGGTCGAGCACGGCGGCCGCGACGTCGTCGTCACCGTCCCGGACCGCGTGGGCCTCGAGGTGGAGCTCGAGGTCGAGGACGGCGGCGACGCCGAGCTGGAGATCACCCTCAGCTGGTGACCGGCCCCGGGGCGGCCGCTGCCTCCCCGTGCCTCAGAACGTCCAGAGCTCCCCGGGGGCCAGGCGCCGGTAGTCGGTCACGCCCTCGGCGAGACCCGAGAGCACCCGATCCACCACGCCCTTGCCGTCCTCGCTGAGGATGCCGTCGTGGATGGGGCGGGTGTGCGTCGCCGCGATGGCCCGCATCTGGTCCACCACGTCCGCGATGCGCAGCCACGGCGCCGCGGCGGGCAGCAGGAGCACCTCGACGTCGGCGTCCGGCACCGTGAACGAGTCGCCGGGGTGCAGCACGGCCCCGTCCACGAGGTAGGACACGTTGACCGGGCGCGGCACCTCGGCGTGGATCACCGCGTGCTCCCCGCCGAGCACCTCCACCCGGAAGCCGGCGGCCTCGAACGTCTCTCCGGGGACGGCCGTGTGCACGCGCCCGGCGGCGAGCCCCGCCTCCGCCAGCGGCCCCGTGAGGTCCCGTGGCGCCCAGACGTGCGCCTCCGTGCCGGCCAGCGCCCGGGCCAGCTGCTCGGGGACCACGTGGTCCGGGTGGCCGTGCGTCACGAGGACGGCGTCCGCGCCGTCCAGGACCGCCGCGTCGCTGAACGCGCCGGGGTCGAACGCGAGGCGCCGGCCGGCCTTCTCGAGGCGGACGGCCGAGTGGCCGAAGAGGGTCAGGGTCGTGCTCATGCAGATCACTCCTCCGCCCGGCGTCGGGATCCCGGGCGCTCCCAGCCTCCCGCGCGCTCCCGGCGGTGGACAAGGCCCGCGCCCCGTTCGACGGCGGCCCACCGGCTCCCGCCCCGACCTGCGCCCGGACGCGCGCCGGCCCGCGCCCCCTCGGTCCTGCCGAGGATGCGCGGGCCGGTCGCCGTCCGCTGCGCGCTCAGAGCGCGGGGGAGCGGGTCAGCGCTGCTGCCCGGGCTGGACGCCCAGCACCTTCGCGTTGGCGGCGGCCACCGGGTCCGGCGTGGCGGTGTCCACCCGCACGCCCTGACCCGCCGCGGCCGAGCCGGCCTCGGCCACGACCTTCTGCTGCTGGGCGTAGGGGTTGTTGGCCTCCACCACCGGGATGTTCGCGGTGATCGGGCCCGGCACCGGGGCGGTCCACGGATCCTGCACCGGCTTGGTCAGGCGCCACAGGGCGAAGCCGGCGCCGGCGGCGGCGGCCGCCATGCCCGCGACGATCCAGGCGCGGCCGCCCGAGCGGGAGGCCCGGCGACCGGCGGCACGGTTCAGGTCCTTCTCGGCGGCGCCGGCGTACTGCTCGGCGCCCTGGCGCAGGCGCTTCACGATCGCCTTGTCCCCGGTGAGCTTGATCAGGGCCTGCTCCAGGGCGTCCGGGACCTCGACGTCGTGGGCGGTCTTGCGGGCGTGCGCGGCGCCGTCGGCCAGGCGGGCGGCGGCCACGGGGAGGACCTCCTCCTTGCGGCGCTGGGCGTAGTCGCCGGCGTCGGCCAGGCGGGCCTGCACCTGCGGGGCCACCTTCCCGCCCTGCTCCTGCAGCGCGGACAGACCCGTGGCGAGGAGGCCGGCGAGGGTCAGGCCGCCCGCGGCGGCGGCGTCCTTGGCCTGGCCGGCGCGGTCGCTGAACAGGGCGGCGGACCGCTGCGCGTCCTTGCGGGCGCCCTTGGCGGCCTTCTTCGCGTCCTTGCGCAGGCCCTTGGCGGCCTGGCGGCCGTCCCGGCGCAGCTGCTTGGCCTTGCGGCCCCCACGACGGCGGCCCTTCTTCGCGGCCTTCTCAGCGTCCTTGCGCGCCGCGGCGAACTGCTGCTGCACCTCGTGGCCGGCGTCCTGCGCCTGGGCCTGCAGGTGCTCGAGGAAGTCCTGGACGGTGTCCACGCCCTTGGCGACGGCGGGGGCCAGCAGCCCGTACTGGTGCGCGACGGCCTCGCCGGCCTTCCGCGCCCCGCGCTCGACCACGGGGCCGTACTCCTTCTTGGCGTCCTGGGCCTTGCGGCGGCCCTCCTCGGCCGCGGCGGAGCCGCCGATCAGCCCGTAGGCCGCCGCCACCTCGCTCCAGGCGCGGGTGGACTCCACCCTCGGGGCGGCCCAGTGGCGCAGATTCTCCGCCTGGCGTGCGACGAACGCGTTCGCGCCGCCGTCGTGCTGGATCTCGTCGTGCAGGGTCTTGCGGGCCATGTGATGCCTCCCGTGGGTTCTGGATGGTCGTTGAACGCGGTGGTCCTCGAGGCCCAGCCTAGTGGCCGACCCCCGCCGTGGCACGGGTCCCGGCACGCCGGGAGTGCGTACGCCGATCGCGGAAGATCCCGACCCCGGACGGCGGGATCCGGACGGCCCGCCGCCGCGGATGGAACAATGGGGCGCATGGCGAACAAGACGCACACCGCGACCATCCACACGAACCACGGCGACATCGTCGTCGAGCTGTTCGGCAACCACGCCCCGAAGACCGTGAAGAACTTCGTGGGCCTCGCCACCGGCGAGCAGGAGTGGACCCACCCGCAGACCGGTGAGAAGAACAACGGCGCCCCGCTGTACTCCGGCACCGTGTTCCACCGCATCATCAAGGACTTCATGATCCAGGGCGGCGACCCGCTCGGCATGGGCATCGGCGGCCCCGGCTACCAGTTCGGCGACGAGATCCACCCCGAGCTGCAGTTCGACCGCCCCTACCTGCTGGCCATGGCCAACGCCGGCCCCGGCACCAACGGCTCGCAGTTCTTCATCACCTCCGTGCCCACCGGCTGGCTCAACGGCAAGCACACCATCTTCGGCGAGGTGAAGGACGAGGCCTCCCAGAAGGTCGTGGACGAGCTCAACGCCGTCGCCACCGATCCCCGTGACCGCCCGCTCGAGGACGTCGTCATCGAGTCCATCGACATCGACGAGGCCTGAGCAGCCCCTCGGTGAGCACCACCCCCTCTGACCCGCACGGCCCGGACTCCGCGGACGGCACACCCCCGGTGTGCCCGCGGCATCCGGGCCGTGCGGCGTATGTGCGCTGCGCCGTCTGCCGGCGCCCCGCGTGCCTCGACTGCCAGCGTCCCGGCTCCGCGGCCGGGCCGGTCTGCGTGGACTGTGCGTCCGGCGTCGTGGCCGGTCCCGGTCCGACGGCGGCTCCCGCCGCCGGCGCCGCCGCGACGGTCCCGGCCCGACGGCGGACGGGCTTCGCCGCCTCGCCCGTCACCTGGATCCTGCTGGCGGTCACGACGGTGGTCTACGCGGCGCAGTGGATGACCCGGGATCAGGCGTCCGGCGTGACCGAGGCGCTCTGGAGGCCGGGCTCTACACGTCCCCGTACGGCATGGAGCCGTGGCGGATGGCCTCCTACGCGCTCGTGCACGACGTCTCCGGCCCCACGCACCTGCTGCTGAACATGCTCGCGCTGTGGGTGATCGGGCGCGTGCTCGAGCCCGCGCTGGGCTGGTGGCGGTTCGTCGCCCTCTACGTGCTCTCCGCCGTGGGCGGTGCGGTGTTCGCACTGTGGGTCTCGGACCCGCTGCAGCCCGTCGTCGGGGCGTCCGGCGCCGTGTACGGCATGTTCGCTGCCCTGTTCCTGCTCACCCGGGTGCGGGGCGGGCAGGTGCGCTCGATCGCCGTGCTGATCGGCCTGAACCTCGTGTTCTCGTTCCTGTTGCCCGGGGTGGCCTGGCAGGTGCACGTGGGCGGGCTGCTGACGGGCGCCGTCGTCGCCGTCGTGTTCTCCCTGGCCGGCGGGCTGCGCCCCGGCCGCGCGCGCGTGCCGTCCGTGGGCGCCCAGGCGGCCGGCCTCGTGGTCGTGGCGGCGGCGCTGGCGGCGCTCACGGTGCTCGGCGCCGCACGGGTCACGGTGGCCGGCCTGCTGGGCTAGGCCGTCGTCCCCGACCGTCCCCGGAGTTCTCCACAGCCGGGTGTGCACTTCTTCCCACAGGGGTGTCCACACCTGTGGACAACTCCGGGGACAACTCGTCTCCGGGCGGGATCGTGCGGATCCCTCATCCACAGGGTTGTCCACCGCTGTGGAGAACTACACGCGTGTCATTCGCTCCAGCGGGACATCATGAGGAACCCGACGAGCGCGATGCCGAAGCCCACGAGGATGTTCCAGCCGCCGATCTGCACGATCGGGAAGAGGCCCTGGGTCAGGTAGTAGACGATGATCCAGAGCAGGCCGAGGATCAGCAGGCCGAACATCACGGCCTTGTACACGGGGGAGAGGGGCTTCGGACCCGGGTCCACGTCCCCGAGGTCCGTCCGCACGGCGGAGCGGCTGCGGCGCGCGGCCTCGAGCTCCTCGCGCTTCCGACGGGCCGAGTCCTTGCGCTTGCCGGCGGGTGCTGCCACGGGTCTTCTCCTCGGGTGGGGGGGTGGTGGGCGCCCCCACCGGCGGGGACCGGGGCGGGGACGGTATCCTGCTGACCTGCCCAGGACCGGGGTCAGCGACGTGCCCGGCCAGTCTATGCACCCCGCTCCCACGCGGCGGGGAGGAAAGAGCGCCCCCGTGCAGAGCCCCGAGGTCTCCGTCCTCGTCGTCGACAACTACGACAGCTTCGTCTACACCCTGGTGGGCTACCTCGAGCAGCTCGGGGCCCGCACCACCGTGATCCGCAACGACGAGGTCACCCCCGCCCGCGCCCTCGAGCTCGCGGCCGAGCACACGGCGGTGCTCATCTCGCCCGGGCCGGGCGCGCCCGCCGACGCCGGTGTCTCCCTCGACCTCATCCGCTCCGCCGCCGACGGCGGCCGTCCGCTCTTCGGGGTGTGCCTGGGGCACCAGGCCATCGCGGAGGCGTTCGGCGCCACCGTGACGCACGCGGAGTCCCTCATGCACGGCAAGACGTCCCTGGTCCGCCACGGCGAGCACCCCATGTTCGAGGGCGTCCCCTCGCCGTTCACCGCCACCCGCTACCACTCGCTGGCCGCCGTGCGGCCCACCGTGGACGAGGCGGTCCTGGAGATCACCGCCGAGACCGAGGACGGCGTCGTGATGGGACTGGCCCACCGCACCGCGCCCCTGTGGGGCGTGCAGTTCCACCCCGAGTCCGTGCTCACCGAGGGCGGCTACCGGATGCTCGGCAACTGGCTCGGGTCCGTGGGGCTCTCCGGGGCCGCCGAGCGCGGCGGCCGGCTCTCGCCCCTCGTCCGCCAGGACTGACCGGTCCCGGGGCCCGGTTCGCGGGTCCGACGGCGCCCCGGCCGCTCAGGTGGACGGCGGCGGGTCGATCGAGGGCTCGGGGTCCGGCGTCAGCGTCGGCAGCGGGTCCACCGGCGTCCCGGTGGGCGAGGTGCTCGGCGACTGCGCGGTCGGCTCCGGCGAGGTCGACGGGGCCGCCGACGGCGGCGACGGGCTCTGCGTCGGCGACGGCGTCGCGCTCGTCGGATCGGGGCTGGGCGTGGCGGAGGCGGACGGCGAGGGTGACGGCTCCGCGCTCTCGGAGGGCTCGGGGCTCTCCGACGGCGGGGGGCTCGGTGGCGCGGACGCCGACGGCGTGGGCTCGGGCGCCTCACTGGACGGCGGCGCCGGCTCGGAGGGCTCGGCCGTGGGCGCGATCCACGAGGACGCCGTCAGGGTCAGGGAGGAACGGTTGTCCACGCGGACGCCGGCGGGCGGATCCTGGGCCACGACCGTGCCGGTGTCGGTGGTCGCGCCGTCCTCGTCCTGGATCCGCACGCGCAGCTCGGGGGCGCTCAGCGCCAGCTGACGCCGCGCGTCCGGAGCGCTCATCCCCACCACGTCCGGCACGGCGACCATGCCGCTGGACAGGTGCAGCACCACGGAGGAGCCGGGCGGCACGTGGGTGCCCATCGCGGGGTCGGTGCGGGCGAGCAGCCCGCGCTCGAGTCGGCCGTCGTCCTGGTACTGCACGGAGGAGACGCGCAGGCCCAGCCGTTCCAGCTCGCGGCGGGCCGCGTCCTCGGACAGCCCGTGCAGGGAGTCGGACAGCGCGATGCCCTCCTCGCCGCGGGACACCCGGATCCGCACCTCGGCCCCGCGGGGCACCTCCGTGCCCGTCTGCGGGTCGCTCTGGGTGACGGCCCCGTCCGGGGCGTCGGCCATGTACGCCGACGAGACGACGGCCACCAGGCCCGCGTCCTCGAGCGCCGCGACCGCCTCGTCCTGCTGCAGCCCCACCACCGCGGGCACCTCCACGGTGTTGCGCAGGGCCGCCGCGAGCCACGGCGCCAGGACCAGGGCCAGCGCGACCAGGACCATGCCGGCCGCCAGGAGCGTGCGCCGGCGGACGCGGCGTCGGACGCGACGGGGTGTGGCCGTCGCCGGCGCCGGCGTGTCCCCGGGCGGCGGCTCGGGCCGGGGCGTCACCGGCTGGCCGGCCGTCACCGGCTGGCCGGCCGTCACCGGGCGGGGGCCGTCCATGGCGGCGGCGGCGGCCAGCTGCGCGGCCGAGGCGGCGCCGGGCAGTCCCGCACCCGCGACGGCGTGGTTCGCCGCCTGGGGCTGTGTGGTGTCCGGCTCGGCCGGGACGGAGGGCGTCGGCCGGGTCAGCGGGACCGCGGCCGTCGGCACATCGGCCCCGTGCCCCGCGGGCGTGGCGCCCAGCACCGCGCCGACGAGGGCGGGATGGACGGCATCGAGCGGCGGGGGGTGACGGCCGGGGCCGGCGTGCGGATCCGCGGCGGCCTCCTCGAGGGCCGCGAGGAACGCGGCGCCGGTGGGGAACCGGTCCTGTGGATTCTTGCGCAGGGCGCGCAGCACCACGGGGTCGAACGCGGGCGGCAGGTCGGGGTCGACGTCGGAGGGCGCCGGCGGCTCCTCGCGCACGTGCTGGTAGGCCACGGCCAGCGGCGTGTCACCCGTGAAGGGGGGTCGGCCCGTGAGCAGCTCGAACAGCAGGCAGCCGGCCGCGTAGAGGTCGGCGCGGCCGTCCACGGTGCGGCCCGTCGCCTGCTCTGGGGCCAGGTACAGGGCGGTGCCCACCACGGCCTGGGTCTGCGACGTGGTGGCGGAGGTGTCGGCCAGCGCGTGGGCGATCCCGAAGTCCATCACCTTCACGGTGCCCGTGTCCGTGACCATGACGTTCGCGGGCTTCACGTCGCGGTGGACGATGCCCTCCTCGTGCGCGTGCTCGAGCGCTTCCACCACGCCCCGGGTCCAGGCCACGGCACGGTCCGTGCCCACGGCGCCCTCTGCGTGCAGGATCTCCCGCAGCGTCCGGCCGGAGACGAGCTCCATCACCAGGAACGGGCAGTCCACCGGATGGAGGCCGTCCTCGAGGGAGACCTCGCCCGTGTCGTACACGGAGACGATCGAGGGGTGGTTCAGGGAGGCCGCCGAGCGCGCCTCCTTGCGGAAGCGCGCCTGGAAGTGCGGATCGCGCGCCAGGTCCCGGCGCATCAGCTTGACCGCCACCGGGCGGTGCAGCCGCAGGTCCTCCCCGCGGAAGACGTCCGCCATGCCGCCGCGCCCGATCAGCTCACCGATCCGGTACCGCTCGTTCAGGGTCCTCTGCTCGTCCACAGACACGTCCGCGTGGTCGTCCCGCCCGCCGCTCAGGCGGAGGGCGTGGCGTCGGCGGAGGAGGCCCCCGCGCCACGCGCGTCGGCGGACGGGTCGGTGGTGGGCTCGCCCGTCGGCGCCGTGGACTCGCCGGAGGACTCCGTCGTCGGATCCGCCGTGGGCGTCGTCGGCTCCTCGGACGGCTCCGGCGTGGGCTCCGGGTCGGCGGTGGCTGTCGGGGATTCGGCGGTGGGGGACGGGCTGGGCTCGTCCGAGGCCGACGGGCTCGGCCCGGTGCTCGGCTCCTCCGACGCGCTGGGCTCCGGCTCCGAGGCGGGCTGGGACGCCTCGCGGGTCGGCGCGGCGTCGGACCCGCCGGTGGCCACGATCAGCTGCACGTGCGTGTCGTAGCGGTGTCGCTCGCCCTCGCCGGGCACCACGCGCACCACCTCGCCGTCGGCGCCGTCGGCGGACGGGTCGTCCACCCGGTCCACGGTGAAGCCGCGGTCGCGCAGCGTCTGGATCGCGCTCTCCACGGGCTGGCCCACGAGGCCCTCCGGGATGACGCCCTCCCCGGTGGAGACGGCCAGCGTGACGGTCTCACCGCGCCGCAGCGCCCCCACGGGGTTGATCTCCTCGACGGTGCCCTGCGGGCTCTGCGCGTCGCGGTCCTCCTCGCGCACCGCCAGGCCGAGGCCCTCGAGCTCGGTGCGCACCTCGCTCACGGGGCGACCCTTGTACGCCTCCGGGTCCACGTGCACGGACGACTCCTCCTGCGAGGTCGCCGGCGCCGAGCCGCCGACGCCGCGGCCACCCGTGAGCAGCGGCCACAGCAGGGCCCCCAGCAGGGCGAACACCACGAGCCCGAGCAGCGCCCACAGCGGCCAGCGGTTGGCGCGTCGCCGGCGGGCGGGTGCGGAGCCGCCCCCGGCGGGCGGGCCCGGGTCCACGACGTCGCCCGGGCGGGTCTGCTGGTCGCGCACGGCGGCGATCTCGTGGTCGCGCGTGCTTGTGCTCGCGGCGGCGCCGGCCGCACCGGCCGCCGCACCGGCGGCGCCGGGGCCGCGGGCGTCGTCGTCGGTGCGGGGCTGGGCCGCGGTCACCGGCAGCGCCGCGGTGGCGGGGAAGCCGTCCGTCCGGGTGCCCTCGGCGCGGGGATGGGTGGTGCGCATGCCGTCGTAGTCCAGGGGGGCGGTCTCGGCGCCCGAGGGGTCGGCCACGCCCTGCTCCTCGAGGAAGGCGGCCAGGCCGGGCACGGCCTCCACAGCGCCGCGGGTGTCCTTGCGACGCAGCGCGTCGGCGGCCTCCGAGAGCGCGGTCGCGTCCGAGGGCCGCTCCTTGGGGTCCTTCGAGAGCATGCACATGATCAGGGCGCGCACCGGGGCCGGGACGGTGTCCGGCAGGGGCGGCGGGGTGTCGTTGACCTGGGCGAGGGCGATCGCGATCTGGGACTCGCCCGTGAACGGGCGATGCCCGGCGAGGGCCTCGTAGCCGATGATGCCCAGCGAGTAGAGGTCGGAGGAGCCGGTGGCCTGCTGCCCCGTGGCCTGCTCGGGCGCGAGGTACTGGGCGGTGCCCATCACCTGGCCGGTGGCCGTGAGCGGGACCTGGTCCGCCAGGCGCGCGATGCCGAAGTCCGTCACCTTCACCCGGCCGGTGGGCGTGATCATGAGGTTGCCGGGCTTGACGTCGCGATGCACGAGCCCCTGGGCGTGGGCCGCCGAGAGCGCGGCCGCCGTCTGCGCGATGATCCCCAGGGTCCGCTCGGGGGAGAGCACCTTCTCCTTCTCGAGGATGGAGGACAGCGGCTGGCCGGGCACGAGCTCCATGACGAGGTAGGCGGAGCCCTTCTCCTCGCCGTAGTCGTAGACGTTGGCGACGCCGGGGTGGTTCAGCAGCGCGGTGTGCTGGGCCTCCGCCCGGAAGCGGCGCAGGAAGTTGGGGTCACCCGTGTACTCCTCCTTGAGGATCTTCACGGCGGTGATCCGGCCCAGGACCTTGTCCCGCGCCTTCCACACCTCGCCCATGCCGCCGATCGCGATGCGATCGGTCAACTGGTACCTGCCGCCGAGGGTGATGCCCGATGTCGGCCTCATTCCGTGACCACCGCTTCCATGATTGCCTTCATGCCACTGACGACTGTCTGATGTCCAACCCCCGGCGGCTCGTCCTCCACCACGATCGTCACGGCCGCCCGGGGGTTCTCGCTCGCGTCGAAGCCGGTGATCCAGGAGTGCACGTTGCCCGTGTCCCCGACCTCGGCCGTGCCCGACTTCGCCGCGATCCGCACCGTGTCCGACTGCACGGATCCCAGGATGCCGTCCTCCACCGCCGAGACCATCATGTCCGAGACCTGCCCGGCCACCTCGGGGGTCGTGGCCCGGCCGCGCTCACGGGGGCTGAACTCCTGCACCGTGGTGAGGTCCGAACGGCGGACCGCCTTGATCAGCTGCGGCTCCATGACCACGCCGTCGTTCGCGATGCCGGCGGCCACCATGGCCATCTGCAGCGCGGTGGCCTGCACGTCCCGCTGGCCGATCGAGGACTGCGCCAGCGCGGCGTCGTCCAGGTCGGAGGGGAACACGGAGGCGGTCACGGGCAGCGGGTATTCGAAGGAGTCGTTGAAGCCGAACCGCTCGGCGGCCTCCCGGATCCGGTCCTGGCCCAGCTCGACGGCGGCCATGGCGAACGGGGTGTTGCAGGACTGTGCCAGCGCCCATGTGAGGGTCTGACGCCCCACGGTGTTGCACGGTGAGCTGTCGTAGTTGGGCAGCTCCGTGGTCGTGCCGGGCAGCGTCCACGCGGCGGGGATGTCCACCGTCCCGTCCGGGGTGTAGTCACCGGACTCGAGCATGGCCACCGCGTCGATGAGCTTGAACGTGGAGCCGGGGGACACGAGCTGCTCCGAGGCGCGGTTGCGGTACGCGCTGGCACCGGGGATCTGATCGATCGCGGCCATCGCCGCCTGCGCCTCGGCCGGGTTGTGCGAGGAGAGCGCGTTGGGGTCGAAGCTCGGCTTCGACACCATGGCCAGGATCTCGCCCGTCGTCGGGTCCGTGACCACGGCGGAGGCGCGCACGCCGTCCGGGAGCGCGTCGTACGCCAGACGCTGCAGCTCGGGGTCGATCGTCAGCTCCACCTGGTCGCCCTCGGGCGTGGCACCCGTGATGATCTCCATGGCGCGGTCCACGAACTGGGACGTGGGGGTGCCGGAGAGCTGCTCGTTCATGGCCGCCTCCAGCCCGGCGGTGCCGTAGGTGAGCGAATAGAAGCCCGTGAGCGGGGCGTACAGCTCGGGCTCGTGGTAGACGCGCTGGTAGTGGTACGCGTCGTCGGAGGGGACGGACTCGGCGATCGGCTCGCCGTCCACGAGGATCGGCCCGCGCGGGGCGCCGAACTCCAGGAACATCTGCCGCGAGTTCAGGGCGTGCGTCTTGAGCTGGTCCGCGGCCAGCACCTGGATGACGGACGCAGCCAGCGCGAGCACCAGGATCATGGCCGCCATGACGGTCCACGTGCGTCGGATCGCCTCGTTCACCGCTCCTCACCTCCTCCCGGGGGCACAGCGGCCGCCGGGAGCGCCGTGCCGGGGTCGAGGTGGCCGGCGCCGGGCCCGGACGCGTTGACCATCCCGTCCACGACCGCGGGACGGCGGGCGGCGTTCGAGATGCGCAGCACGAGCCCCACGATGATCCAGTTGGCCAGCAGCGACGAGCCGCCGGCGGCGAGGAACGGCGTCGTGAGGCCGGTGAGCGGCAGCACGAGGGTCACACCGCCCATCACCACGAACACCTGCCACGCCATGGTGAAGGCCAGGCCGGAGGCGAGCACCTTGCCGAACGCGTCGCGCACGCCGAGGGCGGCGCGCATCATGCGGGTGACGAGCAGGAAGTACAGGACGAGCACGGCGGCCAGGCCCACGAAGCCGAGCTCCTCGCCGATGGCCGTGAGGATCATGTCCGAGAAGGACAGCGGCACCTGGGTGGGGTTGCCCGCGCCCAGGCCGGTGCCCATCAGCCCGCCCGAGGCCATCGCGAACAGGCCCTGGACGACCTGGTAGGAGCCGCCGAAGTCGCGATGGTAGATCTCGGGGTCGAAGGCCCTCAGCCAGATCTCGAACCGGGCGGTCACGTGCGGCATGAACAGGAACGCCAGCGCCGCGCCGAAGGCGATCAGGCCCAGGCCGAGGAGGATCCAGGAGGCGCGGGACGTGGCGATGTAGAGCATCGCCATGAACATGCCGAAGAACAGCAGGGCCGAGCCCAGGTCGCGCTGGAACACGAGCACGCCGAGCGCCAGGAGCCAGCCGGCCAGCAACGGGCCGAGGTCCCGGGCTCGGGGGAAGGTCACCGGGCCCACGCGGCGGCCGGCCAGCAGGATCAGGTCGCGGTTCGCGGAGAGGTAGCCGGCGAAGAAGATGGCCAGCGTGATCTTGGCGATCTCGCCGGGCTGGAAGGTGCCGAAGCCGACGTCGATCCAGATCCGCGCCCCGTACATGCTCAGGCCCAGCCCGGGCACGAGCGGCAGGAGCAGCAGCACGCCGGACGCGGCGAGGAACAGGTACGGCCAGCGCCGCAGCACCCGGTGGTCGCGCACCAGGAACACCAGGGCGGAGGCCACCAGGACGGCCAGGACGGACCACACGAGCTGCGAGGTGGGGTTGGCCATCGCGGCGTCCTGGCTCAGCCGGTGGATCATGGCCAGGCCCAGCCCGTTGAGCAGGGCGGTGATCGGCAGCATGAACGGGTCCGCGTAGGGGGCCCGCAGCCGCAGGACCACGTGCAGCACGAGGGTGGCCGCGCCGAAGATGCCCAGCGGCACCCAGGCGGTGGAGTCCAGCGGGGCGTCCGTGCCGATCATGCCCAGCAGGTCCGCCCCCAGGGCGATGGCCAGGGCGGCCAGCAGTAGGACCAGTTCGATGTTCCGGCGCGGGCGTGCGGGGGAGATCACCTCGGTCACGGGGCCTCACCTCCCGTCGCGCTCGGGGACGATGCCGGGCTCGTCGGCGCGGCGGAGCCGGACGCGTCCGAGGGGCGGGCGGAGGACGACGACGGCGTCGCGCTCGGCCGGGCCCGCTCGGAGGGCTCACCGGCGGGGGCGGGGGCGTTCGGGTGCAGCGAGTCGCGCAGCTCGGCGACGATCTGCTCCGCGTGGTCCACGTCCCGGGCGGCCATGCCGGCGTTCACGCGGTCGCGTGCGTACGCGGGCAGCGCGTCCACCGGGAGGTCGGTCTGGCGGTCCACGTGGGACAGCTCGAGCGGGCCCAGCCGCTGGGAGACGCCCTTGAACACGGCGATCCGGCCGTCGTTGGCCCCCACGTAGTACTGCGTCTGGGTCCACAGGTAGCCCCACACGGCCACGGCCGCGAGGGTGAGGGCGAGCAGCGTGGTGAATACGGGGATGAACCAGCCGCGACGGTACTGCACCGGGCGGTCGTCCTTCCCACGCCGCCGACGCGCGGCCCTGGCCTCGGAGCCGCCGGCGGGCCCGGAGGTCGCCGGGGCCGGGGTGGGGGCCGTGGCCGACGCCTCGGCGGCCTCGTCGGACGGCTGGTCGGCAGCGGTGGCGGCCGGTGTGGCGGCGGAGGAGGAGCCGACGGCGGCCGCGGTGCCGCGCGGCGCGGCGGGCGGGGCGGACGGGTCCGGGCGCGCGGCGACGTCGGGATCCGGCCCGTCCGTGAGGACGGCCGCGGTGCGCCGGGGACGGTTCTCCGGCACGGGCGTCTCGCCGAGCAGGGCAGCGGCGCGGCGGCGCGTGGAGCTGCGGGTGACCACGGGGATGCGATCGGTCCTCACAGCGTTGGAGGCCGCGCCGACGAGCAGGTGGGGTCGTGCGTCCAGGTCCTCGCGCAGCAGCAGGCCGGAGACCGGGCCGACCTCGGGCGGGTGGGCCGCGGCGAGGGCCTGCTCGGACAGGTGGACGTCCGGGACGGGGGCCAGCTCCTCCGCCGTGCCCTCCGCGATCTCGAACGCCACCACGGTGACGTTGTCCGGGGCGCCGCCCTTGAGGGTCAGGTCCACGAGGGTGTCGACGGCCTGGTTGAGAGCCTCCGAGTCCCGCAGCACCTCGTGGATCTTCTCGGGGGAGACCACGTCCGTGAGGCCGTCCGAGCAGAACAGCCAGCGCTCTCCGGGGGCGACGGGCACCTCGAACACGTCCAGCTCGGGGGAGGCGTCCACGTCGCCGAGCACGCGCATGAGCACGTTCTTGTTCGGATGGAACGGGGCCTCCCCGGCCTCGAGACGCCCCTCGTCCACGAGCTTCTGCACGAACGTGTGGTCCGTGGTGACCTGGGAGAACTCGCCGTTCGCGAGCCGGTAGGCACGGGAGTCGCCGATGTGCGCGATGTGCAGCGTGGTCCCCGCGAGCAGGGCGGCGGTGCACGTGGTGCCCATGCCGGCGAGCTTGGGGTTGGCGTGCACCAGCTCGTTGAGGATCAGGTTGGCGTTCTGGATCTCGTCCGGCAGCACCGTGGCCGGGTCCTCGTAGCCCACCGCATCCAGCGGGGCCAGGTCCAGCACCGTGGACGCGCTTGCCACGTCGCCGCCCACGTGCCCGCCCATGCCGTCCGCGAGCACGACCAGATGACGGCCCACGTAGGCGGAGTCGTCGTTCTTGGCACGGACGCGGCCGACGTCGGAGCGGGCGGCGTAGCGGAGGACGAGGGTCATGGGTCAGGCCTCGAGCTCCATGACGGTCTTGCCGATGCGGATGGCCGTGCCGGGGCCCACGGGCACCGCGCGGGTGACGGGGGCGCCGTTGACGTAGGTGCCGTTCGTGGAGCCGAGGTCCTCGAGGAACCAGCGGGTGCCCTGGGGGAACAGCCGGGCGTGGCGGCCGGAGGCGTAGTCGTCCACG
Source organism: Micrococcus sp. H39-S4 (assembly GCF_027158145.1). NCBI lineage: Bacteria > Bacillati > Actinomycetota > Actinomycetes > Micrococcales > Micrococcaceae > Micrococcus > Micrococcus sp. H39-S4. The sequence continues at coordinate 205,148 of NZ_JAPVLT010000003.1, read as the reverse complement.
AGCACCAGGTCGGCGTCCTGGGCGCGGCCCATCAGCAGGGGACGGCCCTCCAGGGCGATGGTCTGCCCGGCCTTCGGGCCCTCGACCACCCGCAGAGTCCGGGACAGCCGCGGGGCCGGCGTCGTCGGCGCGGACGCGGCGGGGGACGGCGTCGACGCGGGCGCGGGGCGGTCGACCGCGGACGAGCCCGCCCCGGCGGCCCCGGCCGCGGGCACCGCGGTGACCAGGCCGGCGTCGCGCTGGGCCTGCTGGAGGCGTGTCTTGTTGCGTCGGCCGACCACGAGGTCGCGGCCCTGCGCCATGACGATGGAGATGATCAGCACCCACAGGGCCAGCAGCAGGCCCATGCGGAGCACGGCGACGGCGAGCTCGCTCATGCGCGGCCCCCCGTCCCGCCGAAGAACAGCAGCTCGGTCTGGCCGACGGTCACCACGTCCCCGTCGCGCAGGGTGACGGAGCCGTCCACGCGGCGGCCGTTGACGAGCACGCCGTTGCGACTGCCCAGGTCCAGGAGCGTGACCGTGGAGCCGACGGTGAGCAGGCGCAGGTGTTCGCGGGACACCGAGGAGTCCGGGATCACGAGGTCGGCACGCTCGGCCGAGCGGCCGAGGATGAGGTCGTCCCCGTCCAGGGGGAGCATGCGGCCGTCCAGCTCGAGGGCCGGGCCGGCGGGCCCGGTCACGGGGCGGCCCATCACGACGGTCGGCTGGTCGGCGTGGGCGGGGGCGGCGGGCGCGGTCGAGGCGGCGGCCCGGCGGGGCGCCGGACGGGGCCCGACGCGCGGGGCGGGGGAGGGCTTGCGGGGCGCGGCCGCCGGCAGGTCCTCGACCAGTCGGTCCGGCGCCGCGGCCGAGGCTCCCGGGCCGTGGGCGGTGGCGGGCGAGGCGCCGTCGTCGTGGGGGGCCGGGGCGGTGAGCGAGCCGTCGTCCAGGCGGGTGACGACGCGCAGGTCCCCGGCGCGCACGTCCGCGTCCGGGTGGAAGGCGACCCGGACCGTGCCGGGCAGCGCATAGCCCTGGGAGTCGGCGTGGCGGATGACCTCGTCGCACAGCTCGCTGGCGAGGGTGGACCCCCACGAGCGGGCGCGCTCGAAGTCGGCGGGGGAGAAGTGGACCACGTAGCTGTTGGGCGCGACCGTGTGGCCCTCGGACAGCGCGAACGACTCGTCGTCCATCGCCTGTCGCAGGGCCGAGGCGATCTCCACCGGCTTGACCGCCCGCGGACCGCCGGCCGAGAAGGCCGAGCGCACGGCCCGCTCCAGGCCGCGTTCGAGGTTGTCCAGAAGTCCCACGACGGGGCCCCTTTCCACAGTTGTCCGTCCCGATACTACGGGCCGGGCTGGGAGACCGCCGAGAACAGCGGGATTCTGCGGGGTGGAGCGCGGGTGGGAGAGGTGCCGGAGGGGCGAGCTGCCGGCGTGGCGGGGACGCGGGGGTGGGCGTCGGGGCCGATTTGCACGCCCGGGCGGGCGGGGGTTAGAGTATTCCTCGCTGCCTGTGACGGTCGCCGGATGCCCGGAGCCGAGAGCAGGAAGCCGCTCGCGCGAGTGGCGGAATTGGTAGACGCGCTGGCTTCAGGTGCCAGTGTTCGCAAGGACGTGGGGGTTCAAGTCCCCCCTCGCGCACCGAGGACGAAGGCCCCGGAACCGTGTGGTTCCGGGGCCTTCGGCGTTCCCGGGCTGGTCCCCACTCACCGGTTGGGGGCGGTTTCAGGCGGTATCCACGCCGAATACCGCCCGAAACCGCCCCCAAACGCCGCAGGGTGGTCCGGGCGCGGGGCCGCCCGCCCGACGCCGGCCCTCACGGCTTGACGCACACCACCGGGACGCGCGCCTCGAGGATGATCTGCTGCGCGGCCGATCCCAGCAGCAGCTTGCCCACGGGGGAGCGGTGCTTCACGCCCACCACGATCCGGCTCGCGCCCACACGCTCGGCGTGCTCGAGCAGGTCGCCGACGGCGTCCCGGCCGCGCTCCTGGGCGTGTGCCACGGACACGTCGACGCCGGCTTCGCGTGCCTCCGCCTCGTCCGGCTCGGTCCCGTCGAGGGAGAACCAGACCACGTCCTCCCCGCGCAGGGCCGCCTCGGCCAGGGCGGCCCGCCAGGCCGCGGCGCTCTCGGGGGTGCTGGTTCCGGTGCTGATGATCGTCATGGGGACCACTGTGCGTCATGGACGCGGCCCCCGTCACCACCCGGACCGGTTGTCGTCGGTCACTCTGCGGACGCAGAGTGCACGCCGCCCCGCCGCGCTGTTACCGTGACCTCCACCACTCGCACCTGTCCCCGGCGCCACTCCCTGGCGGCGGGGTGTCTCTGTTAGGAACCGCCATGCCCTCCACCTCCCCCGACGGCCCCCCGCGCCGACGCACGGGGGTCGGCCGGATCGTCTTCAGCGTGATCGCGGTGCTCACCGTGCTCGCGGCCTCCGCCTTCTCCATCCGCTCGGCTTCGGGAGGCAACGACATCCGCACCAACCTGACCCTCATCGCCCCCGCGGCCGCCGGCGGCGGCTGGGACTCGTTCCAGCGCGAGCTGCAGCAGACCATGCGCGTCAACGGGCTCGTGAACAACGTCCAGGTGGTCAACATCCCCGGCGCCGGCGGCAACATCGCCCTCGGTCAGCTGACCACGCTCGAGGACGCGAACAACCTCATGGTGGGCGGCACCGGCCAGATCGCCGCCCACGCGGCCCGTGGCACCGGCCCCGAGCTCTCCCAGGTCACCGCGGTCAGCCGCGTCGTCGAGGAGTACAGCCTCGTGGTGGTCCCGGCGGACTCGCCGTACCAGAGCATGGACGACCTGGTGACCGCCTGGCGCGCCGATCCCGCCCACGTGGCGTGGACCGGCGGCGGCTCCTTCGACCAGCTCGTCATGGCGGACATCGCCCGAACGGCCGACGTGCCGGTCGCGGACACCACCTACATCCCGTCCGACGGCGGCGGCGAGGCCATCCAGGCCCTGCTCAACGGCACCGCCCAGGCCTCCGCCGGCGGCTTCGCGGACATCTACCCGCAGGTCCAGGCCGGCCGACTGCGCGCCCTCGGCGTGGTGGCGGCCGAGCCGCTGGCCGGCGTCGAGGAGATCCCGACCCTGCGCTCCCAGGGCTACGACGTCACGCTCACCAACTGGCGCGCCCTGTTCGCGCCGCCGGGCATCTCCGCGGAGGAGCGCACCGAGCTCGAGGCCCTCATCGCCGAGGCGGTCGACACCCCCGAGTGGAAGGAGGCGGTGCAGCGCAACTACTGGAACCCCGTGCCCCTCTCCGGCACCGAACTCGAGGAGTTCATCGCCGCCGAGAAGGAGCGCATCGGCACGCTGACGGAGGAGGTCAAGTGAGCCAGGCATCCACCGTCTCCCCCGCCGCCGACGCCCCCTCCCGCTGGGGACGCGCCGCCGGGCTCTCCGGACTCGTCATGCCGGCCGTGCTGGCCGCGTTCAGCCTCTACCTGCTGCTGGGGTCCCTGACCATGGACACCGACGGCGCCGACTTCCCCGGCCCGGACTTCTTCCCGCTGATCCTCGCGGTCACAGGTCTCGTGATCGCCGCCGCGCTCGCGGTGGAGGTCGTGCGCGTGCGCCAGGCCCCCGAGGGGCAGGCCGACGCGGACGGCGAGGTCGGCCAGGTGGCCGGCCCGCTGACCCTGTTCCACTCGGACTTCGGCGCGCTGGCCTGGTGCTTCCTCGGCTTCCTCGCGTTCGCCGTCCTGCTGCCCTGGCTCGGGTGGATCCTCGCCGGGGCGCTGCTGTTCTGGTGCATCACGCGGGCGTTCGGCGCCCCGCACCCCGTGTTCGACATCCTCGTCGCCCTGTTCGTCTCCTCGCTGGCCTACCTCGGCTTCGCGGTGGCCCTGGGCCTGACCCTGCCCTCGGGCATCCTGGGAGGTGGCTTCTGACATGGAGACCCTCGGACTCCTCATGGAGGGCTTCGCCGGAGCCCTCACCCCCATGAACCTGCTCTGGGTGGTGCTGGGCTGTCTGCTCGGCACCGCGGTCGGCGTGATGCCTGGACTGGGCTCCTCGATGGCCGTGGCCCTGCTGCTGCCCATGACCTTCGCCCTCGAGCCCACCGCCGCGTTCATCATGTTCTCCGGCGTGTACTTCGGCGGCCTCTTCGGCGACTCCACCATGGCCATCCTCATGAACACCCCCGGCCAGGCCTCGGCCATCGCCTCCACGTTCGAGGGCCACCGCATGGCCCAGGACGGCCGGGCGGCCCAGGCCCTGGCGACGGCGGCGCTCGGCGCCTTCATCGGCGGCATGGTGGCCTCGGTGTGCGTCGTGTTCCTCGCCCCCGTCCTGGCGGAGTTCTCCACGAGCTTCGGGCCCGCGGAGTACTTCGCGCTCGCGCTCTTCGCGTTCGTGGCCACCTCCTCGGTGGTCGCCGACTCGGTGCTGCGCGGCCTGGCCTCCCTGGTGCTGGGACTGGGCATCGCCGTCGTCGGGATCGATGCGGTGACCGGCACCGAGCGCTTCACGATGGGCTCGCCGCAGCTGTTCGACGGCATCCCGCTGGTGACCGTCACGGTGGCGATCCTCGCGCTCGGCGAGGTGTTCCACGTGGCCTCCCGGGTGCGCCGCGAGCACGAGGACCTGCGCATCCGCCGCACCGGCCGGCCGTGGCTCTCGGGCGCCGAGTTCCGCGAGGCCGCCCCTGCGTGGCTGCGCGGCACGGCGATCGGCCTGCCGTTCGGCATCGTGCCGGTGGGTGGCTCCGAGGTGCCGACGTTCCTGGCGTACTCGGTCGAGCGGCGCCTGGACCGACGCCGAGCGCATCCGCAGTTCGGCCGCGGCGCGATCCGCGGGCTGGCGGCCCCCGAGGCGGCGGGCAACTCGACCACCGGCATGGCGATGGGCGCCCTGCTTACGCTCGGCCTGCCCGTCTCCGCGACGGCGGCCATCATGCTGGCGGCGTTCCGCCAGTACGGGCTGCAGCCCGGCCCCCTGCTGTTCGACCGCAGCCCGGACCTCGTGTGGGCGCTGCTGGCGAGCTTCTTCATCGCGATGATCGTGCTGCTGGCGATCAACCTGCCGTTCGCGCAGCTGTGGGCCAAGCTCCTGCTGATCCCGAAGCACTACCTCTACGCGGGGATCACGCTGTTCTGCGGGCTGGGCATCTACGCCACCACGGGCGCGGTGTTCGACCTGCTGATGCTCCTGGGGATCGGCGTGCTGGGCTTCCTGATGCGGCGGTACGGCTACCCGCTGGCGCCGCTGATGATCGGCATGGTGCTCGGCCCGCTCGCGGAGACCAGCCTGCGCGACGCCCTGCTCAGCTCGGTGGGCGACCCGGCCGTGCTCGTCTCCACCCCCATCACGTGGGTGATCTACGGGATCCTGGCGATCGTGCTGGCGTTCTCCGTGCGGGCCGCCGTCGTGCGCCGGACGCGCCAGGACGTGTGAGCGGAGGCGGGATCCGCACCCCCCGAGGCAACGCGGGTTGAGTTGTCACCGGTGTGCGGCCTCCGCACCCGTGACAACTCAACCCGCGTTTCTGGTGGGCGGCGGCCCCGCTCAGTAGTGGTACGTGTCCGACGGCGCCGTGATCGCGTTGTCCTGGTCCGGGTACCGCGTGGAGCGCACCCCGAACGCGGTGGCCAGCCCGAGGATCTTCTCCGCGCGCGCCTTGCGGGGCAGGTCGGAGCCGTTGCGGATCTCGCCGCCGTCGGCCTCGAAGTCCGCGAGGAACTCGTGGGCCCACGCCAGCTCCTCCTGGGACGGGCTGAGCCCCTCGTTCACGGCCGCGCACTGCTCCGGCGCGAGGCACAGCTTGCCGGTCATGCCGAACTCCGCGGTCACCGCCGTCGCCTCGGCGAGCTTCACGCCGGTGGAGCCCACGGTGGGCCCGTCGATCGCGCCCGGCAGCCCCGTGGCCTTCGCCGCGATCGTGAACTGGGACCGCGTGTACGCCAGCGCCATCGGCGACTCGCCCAGGCCGGTGTCACGGCGGAAGTCGCCGATCCCGAAGGCCAGCCGGAACGTGCCCTTCGCGGCGGCGATCGAGTCGATCCGCTGCAGCCCGCGCGCCGTCTCCACGAGCGCCACGACGGGCACCCCGGGCAGCCGCCGGGCGGTCTCGTTCACGTGGTCCGTGGACTCCACCATCGCCAGCACGACGCCGGCCAGGCCGCCCTCGGCGACCGGCCCGCCCAGGTGCGCGGGCAGGGCCGCGGCGAGCGCCTCGACGTCCTGCTCCCACCACCGCGAGCCGTAGCCGTTGAGCCGCACCCAGCCGGTGTGCCCGGAGGTCAGCCAGGCGACGGCGTCCCCGCGGGCCTGGTCCTTGTCCTTGGGGGCCACGGCGTCCTCGATGTCGAGGATGACGATGTCCGCGGCCGAGTCCTCGGCGGGCTGGAACCGTTCGGGCTGGGCGGCGTTGACCAGCAGCCAGGAGCGGGCGAGCTCCGGGTCGATGCGCTGGCCGGGCACGGGCTGGAACGCGGGGGAGGGGGTGATCGCGGCGGGCAGGGTCACGGTCATGAGGGGCTCCTTCACGGGGCTGGGGCGTCGGGCCGACGTCGCGGGCGGGGTGCCTCGCGCGGCGGACGGCCGGGGGCCGGACCAGGTGGGCCCTGAGCGAGCGGCGTCGGTTCGACGCCGAAGGGCGCCGCGGGTGTGCGGCGCGTCCACAGCACAGTACACGCCGCTGTGTCCGGCGTCACCCGGGCGGTCGCGGATCTCGGCTCAGCGGGGGTGACGGGTGACCGGGGAGCGCGTAGCGTTCATCGGGGTCCGGACGACGTCGGCCGCGCAATGGGGCGCGGCACTCCGCGCGTCGGTCGGGCCGCGACACATCCCTTCCCACCGGACCACGAGGACGCTCAATGACGAGGATCCCCGCCGAGGACGAGGCCGTGACGGCCCCGTCCTCCCCGCTCGACAACGCCCTGGCCCAGCTCTCCGCCGCCGTGAAGACGCTCGGCTACGACGAGGGCCTGCACCAGATGCTCGCCGCCCCCCGCCGCGAGATGGCCGTCTCCATCCCCCTGCGCCGCGACGACGGCTCCACCGAGGTGCTCCGCGGCTACCGCGTGCAGCACAACTTCTCCCGCGGCCCGGCCAAGGGCGGCGTGCGCTTCAGCCTGGACGTGGACCTGGACGAGGTCCGCGCACTGGCCATGTGGATGACCTGGAAGTGCGCCCTGCTGGACGTGCCCTACGGCGGCGCCAAGGGCGGGGTGACCATCGACCCGCGCCAGTACTCGAAGGCCGAGCTCGAGCGCGTCACCCGCCGCTACACCTCCGAGATCCAGCCGATCATCGGCCCCGAGGTGGACATCCCCGCCCCGGACGTGGGCACGGACGAGCAGACCATGGCCTGGATGATGGACACCTACTCGGTGAACGTCGGCCACACCACGCTCGGCGTGGTCACCGGCAAGCCCGTCGCGCTCGGCGGCTCGCTGGGCCGCGCCTCCGCCACCTCGGCGGGCGTGGTCCACGTGGCGCTCGCCGCGCTCGAGCACCTCGGCATCGAGCCGTCGCAGGCGACGGCGGCGGTCCAGGGCTTCGGCAAGGTCGGCGCCGGCACGGTCGAGCTGCTCGAGGCGGCCGGCGTGAAGGTCGTGGCCGTGTCCGACCAGTACGGCGCCGTGCGCGACGACGAGGGCCTGCACTACGACGCCCTGCAGAAGCAGCTCTGGGACACCGGCTCCGTGAAGGACACCCCCGGCACCGAGCCCATGGACGCGGACGAACTGCTCGAGATGGACGTGGACCTCGTGGTCCCGGCCGCCGTGCAGTCCGTGCTGACCGAGGAGAACGCCCCGCGCGTGCGCGCCCGGCTGGTCGTGGAGGGCGCCAACGGCCCCACCACGGGCGAGGCCGACCGCATCCTCTCCGAGAAGGGCGTCCTGGTCGTCCCGGACATCCTGGCCAACGCCGGCGGCGTGATCGTCTCCTACTTCGAGTGGGTCCAGGCGAACCAGGCCTACTGGTGGAGCCGCGAGGAGGTGGACGAGCGCCTGAAGCAGCGCATGGTCGCCGCGTGGCAGGCCGTGCTGGCCACCTCCGAGAGCCGCCGCGTGAGCCTGCGCGAGGCCGCCACCCTGACCGCCGTGCAGCGCGTGGCCGAGGCCCACCGCACCCGCGGCCTCTACCCGTGACGGGGGGCGGCCCCGCCGCCTGACCCCGTCCGGCCGCCCGAGCGCGGCCCCGCCGCCTGACCCCGCGCCGACGGCCCGGAACCCCCGGAGGTTCCGGGCCGTCGGCGTGGGTGGGCTCGGCCTGATGTGCCCCCACGGCCCGTGACGTCCGTCTCTATTTCGAATTTTGACGATCAGGCGTGGACAACCCGCCCGGATGATGTTTGAATTTGAAACAAGTTCGGAGGCCGAGGCGCCGCCCGCCGTGGCGGCCCACCCCGGACACACCAGACAGACCCGCTGAAAAGGAGCACCCCATGCGCGCCATCACCCCCGGCACCTGGAACCTGGACGCCGCGCACTCGGACGTCGACTTCGTCGTCCGCCACGCCGGCATCTCCAAGGTCCGCGGCACCTTCCACGCCGTGGAGGGCCAGCTCGTCATCGCCGAGGAGTTCACCCAGTCCTCCGTCGAGGTGACCGTCGACGTCGCCTCCATCAGCACCAAGAACGAGGGTCGCGACGCCCACCTGCGCTCCGCCGACTTCTTCGACGTGGAGCAGTTCCCCACCATGACCTTCCGCTCCACCGAGGTCCGCGGCGAGCCCGAGGAGTTCACCCTGGTCGGCGAGCTGACGCTGCACGGCGTCACCCGGACCGTGGAGCTCGAGGCCGAGTTCGGCGGCCAGGACAAGGATCCCTTCGGCGCGACCCGCGTGGGCTTCGAGGCCACCGGCGAGATCTCCCGCAAGGACTTCGGTCTGACCTGGAACGCCGCCACCGAGGCCGGCGGCGTCCTGGTCTCGGACAAGGTGAAGCTCGAGATCGGCGCCGCCTTCGTGCTGTCCGAGGCCGACGCCCAGGCCTGAGCCTGAGTCGACCTCGCGCGTCGAGACCGGGTCCCTCGATGAGGGGCCCGGTCTCCTCATAGGGTGGGGCCCATGATGGCTTCGAAGACCCCGCACCAGAACGTCACGTTCGACCTGCCCACGAAGGACGCCGGCCAGGACGGCGACCGGACGGGCCACGGCTACCTCGCGCTGCCCGCCTCCGGGAAGGGCCCCGGCGTGATCGTGATCCAGGAGTGGTGGGGCCTGGTGGACCACATCAAGGACGTGTGCGACCGCCTCGCCGACCTCGGCTTCGTCGCGCTCGCCCCGGACCTCTACGGCGGCTGGATCGCCCACGACGGTGACGAGGCCGGCGAGATGATGCAGAACCTGCCCGCCGAGGAGGGCGCCCGCCAGCTGGCCGGCGCCGTCGACTGGCTCCTCGCCCGGGACGAGGTGACCTCGCAGACCGTGGGGGCGATCGGCTTCTGCATGGGCGGCGGCTTCGTACTCGCCCTCGCGGCACAGCAGGGCGACAAGGTCTCCGCCGCCGTGCCCTTCTACGGCGTGGGCCAGGGCGTGCCCGGCGACTTCTCCGGCGTCACCGCCGCCGTCCAGGGCCACTACGCCGAACAGGACGACTCCTTCCCCGTCGAGGACGCGCGGCGGCAGGAGCAGCAGATCCGTGAGGAGTCCGGGGCCGACGTCGAGTACTTCTACTACGACGCCCCGCACGCCTTCCACAACGACGAGAACCCCCAGGGCAACCACCGGCCCGAGGCCGCGGCCCTCGCCTGGGATCGCGCGGTCTCCTTCCTGAAGGAGAAGGTCCGCTGAGCGGCTCCCGTGGCGGCCGGGGCGGGAAGTCCCGCGCGAGCAGGGGCGGCCCCGCCCGATCCACCCGCTCCGGCGGGCGTGGCGTGGCCAAGGGCGTGAAGCCCGCGGGCCGTGCCGGGGGTGAGGGCCGGCGTCGTCCCGCGCCCGCGCCGCCGGCCGACCTGCCCGTCCCGCCCGAGACCCTCTTCCTGGCCACCATCCCCGGGGCCACGCCGTCCACGTGGGTGGAGCGGTTCACCACGCGCCAGCGCACGGTGCAGCTCGTCAACCACGACGACGCGGCCCAGCTGGCCCACCTCGCCCACGACGACGCCGGTCAGCCCCGCCACTTCCTGCCGCAGCTGGGCTACGTGCGGCGCCGACGCGACGTGTCCGCCGAGGAGTTCCTGCGCGCCGGCGGCGTCGACCCGCGGCACGTGCACCTCGTGGGCGTGTACTCCGAGCTGCCGGTGGTGTGCGTGGGCAGGGACCACCTGCTCGCCGCGTGGGACGTGGACGCGGACGGCCCGGTGCCGCCCGCCGAGCTCGACCCGGACGAGGAGCTGGATCCCGCCCGCTTCGCCCCGGTCCCCAGCGCGGAGCCGATGGACGCCGCCGAGCTGCCCGGCGCGGGCGAGCGGATGGCCCTGGAGATCGCCGCGTCCGGCGCCGGCCACGTCGTGCTGCCGATGTCCGTGGTCCGCATGTTCGGCCGCAAGGACGTGATCGTGCTGCCGCTGGCCTCCACCCTCGACGACACGGTGGGCCTGTCCCGCGCCGACCGCGAGGCCGCCGCCACGCGGTCCGCGCTCGCGGACGAGCAGGCGCGGTCCGAGGCGGAGGCGGGCGCCGCCGTCGTCGACGGGGCGGATCCCGCGGGCCACGGCGGCGACGACGCCCGCCACCCCGGCTGGGACGTCGCCCTGGCCTGGCTCAAGGCGGCCGACTCGGAGCTCGTGCAGGCGTTCGTGGGGGTGGCGCGCGGGCGGCGGGGCGCCAGCTCGCGCTGAGGGCGGGCGCGCCTATGCTCGGAATGAGCCGCATCACACTCAAGGAGGGCGCATGTCCGAGCATCAGCAGCACGTCGGCCGCCGGGACCCCCGGATCAGCGACGAGGCCATCGAGCGCGGCCGCCGCGCCCACGAGCTCGACCGCGCGCACGTGTTCCACTCGTGGAGCGCGCAGCGCGACCTCACACCCATGACCATCCTCGACGCCGAGGGGTCGTGGGTGTGGGACGGCGAGGGTCGGCCCATGGTCGACTTCAGCGGGCAGCTCGTCTTCACGAACGTCGGCCACCGCCACCCGAAGATCGTGGCCGCGATCCGGGAGCAGGCCGAGACGCTCGCCACCGTGGCCCCGCAGCACGTCAACGACGCCCGGTCCGAGGCGGCCCGGCTGATCACGGAGCGGCTGCCGGAGTCCATCAACCACGTGTTCTTCACGAACGCGGGCGCGGAGGCCAACGAGCACGCGGTGCGGATGGCACGCCTGCACACGGGCCGGCACAAGGTGCTCTCCGCGTACCTCTCGTACCACGGCGCCACGCGCCTGACGGCGAACCTGACCGGCTCCCTGCGGCGCGTGGGCTCGGACTCGGCGTCCGACGGCGTCGTGCACTTCCAGCCCGCGTACACGTACCGCTCCGCGTTCGGCTCGGAGAGCGACGAGCAGGAGGCCGAGCGCGCGCTGGCCCACCTGCGCGACGTGATCGAGCTCGAGGGCCCCTCCACCGTGGCCGCCGTGATCCTCGAGGCCGTCCCCGGCACCGCGGGCATCTTCCTGCCGCCGCCCGGCTACATGGCCGGCGTCAAGGAGCTGTGCCGTGAGCACGGGATCCTGCTGATCATCGACGAGGTCATGGTCGGCTTCGGCCGCGTGGGCGAGTGGTTCGGCCACCAGCTGACGGGCGTCACCCCGGACATCGTCACGTTCGCCAAGGGGGTCAACTCCGGGTATGTGCCGTTGGGCGGCGTCGCCATGAGCGACGACGTCTACGAGAGCTTCGCGACCACGCCCTACCCCGGCGGCCTGACCTACTCGGGCCACCCCCTCGCGTGCGCGGCCGCCGTCGCCGCGATCACCGCGATGGAGGAGGAGGGCATGGTCGCCCACGCGAAGCGCATCGGCGAGGAGGTCATCGGGCCGCGCCTGGCCGAGATCGCCGCGGCCCACCCGAGCGTGGGCGACGTGCGCGGCGCCGGCGCGTTCTGGGCCGTCGAGCTGGTGAAGGACCGGCAGACCCGGGAGCGGCTGGCCCCGCTCGGTCAGGTCGCGCCCGTGATGGGGCGGATGATGGCCGAGGCCAAGGACCGCGGGCTGCTGCTGTTCATGGCCGAGAACCGGTTCCACCTGTGCCCGCCGCTGAACATCTCGGACGAGGACCTGCGCTTCGGCCTCGACGTGCTCGACCAGGTCCTCGCCCTCGCCGACGAGGAGGTCGCGGCCGGCTGACGGGACCCGCCCCCCAGCCCCGCCGGCCCCGCCCCAGTCCGCCCACCCCGCGTTTTCGAACGTGAAAGGGGGGTTCTCAGCGCTTTCGGTCGTGAGATTGGCCCTATCTCACGACCGAAAGTGCGCGTGGCGCGGGGATGCGCGAGGCGGGGCGCCCGGGGCCGGGGTCAGCCGAGCCGGCCGGCCTCCGAGGCCTCGAACTCCTCCTCGTCCTCGGGCACCGGCTCGGTGCCGCGGGCGCGGGCGATCGCCGTCATGAGGTGGTACACCACCAGGGCGGCGACCGTGCCGAGCGTGATGCCGCCGAACACGAGCCCGCCGACCACGAGCTGGGGGTCGGCGATCGCGATGATCAGGCCCGCACCCGCCGTCATGAGGTTCACGGTGTTGGAGAAGTCCACGCGGTTCTGCACCCAGATGCGCACGCCCATCATGCCGATCATCCCGTAGAGGATGATGCCCGCGCCGCCGGCCACCCCGGCCGGGATGGTGGCGACGGCGGCCCCGAACTTCGGCAGGAACGCGAGGGCGATCGCGGTCAGGCCGGCCACCCAGTACGCCGCCGTCGAGTAGACGCGCGAGCTGGCCATCACGCCGATGTTCTCCGCATACGTGGTGGTGCCGACGCCGCCGCCCGCGCCGGAGAGCATGGTGGACAGGCCGTCCGCGATCAGGGCACGGCCGGTGAGCGGGTCCAGGTCGCGCTTGGTCATCAGCCCGACGGTCCTGACATGGCCGATGTTCTCCGCGACCAGCACGAGCACGACGGGCAGGAACAGGGGCAGCAGGTCCCAGCGCAGCTCCGGGCCGTGGAAGGGCGGCAGCCCGATCCAGGCGGCCTCCCCGACGGCGGCGAAGTCCACCTGGCCCTGCGCGAGGGCCAGCACGTAGCCCACCACGATGCCCACGAGGATGGACAGGCGGCCCAGGAGCCCCCGGAACGTCACGGCCGTGAGCACCACCGCCAGGGCCGTGCCGAACGTGGTGACCGGCACCTCCTGCATGGCCGTCGTCGTGGCGCCGGCGAGGTTGAGGCCGATCAGGGCCACGATCGTGCCCATCACCGCCGGCGGCATGAGCGCGTGGATCCACCCGGTGCCGGCGCGGTGCACGATCGCGCCGATCACCGTGAGCAGCAGGCCCGTCACCAGGATGCCGCCGAGCGCGGCCCCCGTGCCGCCGATCGCGGCGGCGGCCGTCAGGGGTGCGATGAACGCGAACGAGCTGCCCAGGTACGAGGGCAGGCGGTTGCCCGTGATGACCAGGAAGAGCAGGGTGCCCAGGCCGGAGAAGAGCAGCGCCGTCGTCGCGGGCATGCCGGTCAGGGCGGGCACGAGCACGGTGGCGCCGAACATGGCCATCACGTGCTGCACGCCGATGCCCACGGTCCGGGGCCAGCTCAGCCGCTCGTCCGGGGCGACGACGGTGCCCGGGGTGATGGTGCGGCCGTCGCCGTGGAGGCGCCAGCCGGGGCCGCGCGAGGGCCGGGTGGGGGTGGGGGACATGGCCGCCTGCCGAGGGGTCGGGGATGGGGGTGTCGGGCGTTTCTCGGGGGCCTGGAAGCCTGAGCACAGCCCCGGTTCCGCGCCGGTGATTAGGGTACCGTGGGGCGCGTGGCTCAGTACTGTGGTGTGATCGGAGAGGCGCTCGTCGACGTCGTGGTCTCGGACACCGCGACCCCCCGCGTGCACGTCGGGGGCAGCCCCCTGAACGTGGCCGTGGGCCTGAGTCGGCTGGAGCGGCCCGTCCTGTTCGCCGGCCGCCTCGGCCGCGATGCGCACGGGGACATGATCGCCTCGCATCTGCGGGAGAACGGCGTGCGCTGCCTGCTCGAGCCGGATGCCGCCGCCACCTCCGTGGCCACCGCCCGCCTGGACCCCACGGGCGCCGCCAGCTATGAGTTCGAGCTGGACTGGACGCTGCCGCCCGCCGCCGCGCTCGCCCGGGACTTCGACGACGCCGCCGGCGGCCCGCTGCACCACATGCATGCCGGCTCCATCGCCACCATGCTCGCCCCCGGCGACGCCGAGGTGATGGCCCTGCTCGAGCGGATCTCCGCGGTCACGACCATCAGCTACGACCCCAACGTGCGGCCCACGATCGTGCCGGACCGGGCGTTCGCCCGCGCCCGCGCGGAGGAGTCCGTGCGGCTGGCGGACGTGGTGCACGCCTCGGACGAGGACATCGCGTGGCTGTACCCGGACCGCCCGCTGCGCGAGTCGCTGCAGGCGTGGCAGCAGATGGGCCCGGCGTTCGTGGTGATGACCCGCGGCGCCGAGGACATCGTGGCCGTCACCGCGCACGGCGTGGTGGAGCGCCCGATCGTGCCCGTGGACGTCGCGGACACCGTGGGCGCCGGCGACTCGTTCACCGCCGCCCTGCTCGCCGCCCTCGACGACCGCTCCCTGCTCGGCGCCGCGAACCGCGGCCGCCTGCACGCGATGGACCCGGCCGACGTCGAGTCGGTGCTGATCTACGCCTCCCGCGCGTCGGCGATCACGGCCTCCCGCCCGGGGGCGGACCCGCCCACGCGGGCCGAGCTGGCGGACTGACCCCACGCCCTCCCGTCCCCGCACGAATCTGTTGCGCATCCGACCCTTCCGGCGGGCGGGGACGCCCCCAGAAGGGTCAGAGACGCAGACGATCCCGGCCGCCTCAGAGCAGGCCCAGCCCTCGCACGGCGTCGCGCTCGGCCTCCAGCTCGGCGACGGTCGCGGCCAGCCGCCCGCCCTCACCCGGCAGCACGGACTCGTCCGGCTCCAGCCCCGGCACGATCCGCCACGCGGTGCCGCCGTCGGAGGTCACGGGGAACGAGCTGATCAGCCCCTCCGGCACCCCGTAGGAGCCGTCCGAGACCACCGCGGCCGACGTCCGGCGCGGCGCACCGTCCGCGTCCACACCGGTGCCGAGGGTCCAGTCGCGCATGTGATCGATCGCCGCGGACGCCGCCGACGCCGCCGAGCTCGCCCCGCGCACCTCGATGATCTCCGCGCCCCGCCTCGCCACGCGCGGCACGAACTCCTCGCTCGCCCACACCGGGTCCACCACCTCGAGCGCCGGCCGCCACGTCCCGTCCACCCGCACGCGGGCGTGGGTGAGGTCCGGGAACTGGGTGGCGGAGTGGTTGCCCCAGATCGTCACGCCGGACACGTCCGTCACCGCGACGCCGGCCCGCGCCGCCAGCTGCGCCACGGCCCGGTTGTGGTCCAGCCGGGTCAGCGCCGTGAAGCGCTCGGCCGGCACGTCCGGGGCGTGCGCGGCGGCGATCAGCGCGTTGGTGTTGGCCGGGTTCCCGACGACGACGACCCGCACGTCCTGCGCCGCGTGGTCGTTGATCGCCCGGCCCTGCGGCCCGAAGATCCCGCCGTTCGCCTCGAGCAGGTCGCCGCGCTCCATGCCCTTCGTGCGCGGCCGTGCGCCGACGAGCAGCGCGTGCTGCACCCCGTCGAAGGCGCGGGCCGGGTCCTCCGTGACCTCCACGTCGGCCAGCAGCGGGAAGGCCGCGTCGGCGAGCTCCATGGCGGTGCCCTCCGCGGCGCCCAGGGCGGCCGGGATCTCGAGCAGGCGCAGCCGGACCGGGGTGTCCGGGCCGAGCATCCCGCCGGCGGCGATGCGGAAGAGCAGCGCGTAGCCGATGTTGCCGGCGGCGCCGGTGACGGTGACCGTGCGGGGCGTCGTCGACGCGGGGTCCGGGGCGGTGTCCTGTGCGGTGGTCTGCTGTGCGGTGTCCACGCCCCCATCGTGCCCCCGCTCGCCCGCGGAGGACACCCCGGCCCGCCGCACGGCCCCGGCCTAGACTGGGCGCATGCCCGCCCTGCCCCTGCCCTCGCGCCGTCCGCGGATGATCGCGACGGACCTGGACGGCACCATCATCGGGTACCGGCACACGCGGTCGGGGCGCCTGAGCCCGCGCACCATCGCGGCGCTGCGCGAGGCCCACGACGCCGGCGTCGAGGTGGTGTTCGTGACCGGCCGTCCCCTCCGCTGGCTCGGCCCGCTGAGCGCGCAGCTGGGTCCCGTCGGCCCGGTGATCTGCTCCAACGGCGCCGTCGTCGTGGACACCGCCACGGACGACGTCCTGATCGCCCACCCCATGCCCGTCGAGGCCGTGTGGACCGCCACGGACCGGCTGCGCGCGCTGGACCGCACCGTGTCCTTCGGTGCCGAGACCCTCGAGGGCTTCTTCTGGGAGCACGCGTTCTCCGAGCGCGCGGAGTTCCGGGCCGAGGTCCACGCGGCGGCCACGCTCGAGGCCGCGCTGCCGGGTCGGCTGGGCGTCGTGAAGCTGCTGGCCCGCTCGGACACCCTGTCCCCGGACGCCTTCCTCGCCGCGGCCCGCGCCGAGCTGGACGAGCTCGTGAGCGCCACGCACTCCGCGCCCGGCATCGCGCTCGTGGAGATGTCCGCGCCCGGCGTGCACAAGGCGGCGACCCTCGCCGAGTTCGCCGCGAGCCGGGGGGTCGCGCCGGCCGACGTCGTCGCGTTCGGGGACATGCCCAACGACCTGGAGATGCTCCAGTGGGCCGGTCTCGGCCTGGCCGTGGCCTCGGGCCACCCGTCGCTGCTGGCCGCGGCGGACGGCGTGGTCGGGGCGTGCGACGACGACGGGGTGGCCGCCACCGTCGAACGCCTGCTGGAGCTGCCCACGGACTGAGCCGCGGGCCGCCCCCGGCGGGTCAGAGGAACTCGTTCGGGTCGAACGCCTCGACGTCGATCACGCGCAGGCGCGGCAGGGACGAGTCGAACGCGCCCACCGCGTGCTCCAGGTCGAAGAACTCGACCCCGGGGATGCGGCGCAGCTCGTGGGAGAGGAACTCCTCGAAGCCCATGATCCCGGTGCGTCGGCCCGGCGTGGCCGCGAGGTCGGTGAGCTGGGGGGCGAAGTCGGCGTCGTGGCTGACGAGGACGACGTCGTCCTCCCGGCCCAGCAGCGCCTCCGCGGTGCGCTGGATGCCGATGTCCACGACCTTGCCCTCGCCCCGCAGCATGATCGGCTGGAAGCCGAGGGCGGTGAGCGCCTGGACGAACGGGATGGGGATCTCACCGTCGATGGCGAGGAAGAACAGGCCCTTGACCGGCTGGTCCCAGCGGTCCTCGAGGTAGCCGAGCAGGCGCTTCCAGCGTGGCCGCTCGTCGGGCTGGGGGCGCCGCTGCAGGATGGACGTGCCGAGGGTGGCGTCGATGTTCTCGCCGTCGATCAGCAGGTAGGTGGTTCGCTCGCTCACGCTCTCGAGGCTACCCGCTGGGGTGGACGTCGGTCAGCGCGCGCGGTCGAACGGGGCCGTCAGCAGGCGGACGACGCCCTCCAGCGGCCCCGCGCGGAACGGGCCGATACGCACGACGGCCCGCCACAGCAGCGGCAGCAGCAGCGCGCCGGCCACCAGCACGGCCAGGTTGAACCACGTGTCGTCCGTGCCCGTGGCGCTGCGCCACGGCCCGGGTCCGAGCCCCCGCACCCAGCCGAGGTACCACAGGTGCGCCACGTACACGGACAGCGTCATCGCGCCGGGCACGGCCAGCAGCCCGGCCCACCGCGGCGCCAGGGCCGCGCACCCGCCGAGCACGGTCAGCACGAGGCCCGTGTCCAGCAGGGCCTCCGCGGGGGTCGCCGTGTAGGGCACGGGGGCGGCGCCGGTCTGCGTCCGGGACAGGGCGAGCACGACGCCGGCCAGCGCGATCCCCCCGGCCGCCCAGGCGAGCCCCGTGAGCCGTGCGCGCCGGGCCGGGGCCGCCGTCGTCGTGCCGTGGACGGTGGCGACCAGCACCGCCCCCAGCAGCGCCCACGCGAGGAACAGGGGGAGACGGTACGGGCCGTCCGTGAGGAACGCGGAGACCCACGGGGTCAGCGTCGCGCGGCTCAGCCCGAGCGCCTGCGCGGCGGGGAGGAGCCGGTCGACGACGTCGGCCGTCGGTGTGGCGGCGAGCAGGAGGCCGCCTCCGCCGGCCAGGACGGCGAGCACGAGGTGCGCGGCGAGGGGGAGGGCGGCCAGCAGTGCCATGAGCACCGTGAGCACAGCCAGGTGCGCCAGCACGTTCACGACGGCCGCCCCGAAGAGCCCGGTCAGCCACGCCGCCCCGAACAGGGCGGCCGCCCGCACAAGCGCGCGGGGCACGGCCCGGCCACGGCCCAGCCACTCCACCTCGAGGCGCGCGCCCACGCCCACGAGCGCCGCGAACAGGGGCGCGGTGAGGTGCTCGGAGAGGTGGAGCACCCCACCCGGGCCGCCGGCGGGCGCCGTGTGGGCGACCATCATCGCGACCAGGGCCAGGCCGCGCGCGACGTCCACCCAGACCAGGCGGCCCCGGGCGGTGTGGGTGGCGGCGGGAGCGTGGGAGGAGGGGGCGGGCACGGCGACCTCCGAGGTGGGGGACTCAGTCCAGGACGCGGGTGAGGTCGGCGTCCTCGTAGCGGACCGGCTTCGAGCCGGTGACGAGCTTGTGGCCGAGCCACAGCGCGAGGAACAGGGGCAGGCCGATGTACGCGCTGGCCACGGCCACGAGGTCCACGTCGCCCATGAACGCCTGGTAGTTCTGGCCGAGGATCACGACGGCGCACATGACCAGCGCGACGATCGGGCCCAGGGGGAACAGGAAGGCGCGGTAGGGCAGGTCCTTCGGGTCGTGGCCCTGCGCGACGTAGGCCCGCCGGAACCGGTAGTGGCTCCAGGCGATGCCCATCCACACGATGAACCCGGCCAGGCCCGAGGCGGAGACGAGCCACACGTAGGCGGCGCCGTCCCCGATGAACGTGGTCAGGAAGCACGCCGCGCCCACCGCGGTGGTGGCGTAGAGGGCGTTCATGGGCACGCCGCGCCGGTTCACCTTCGCCAGGAAGCGCGGGGCCTTGCCGGAGTCGGCCAGGGCCCAGAGCATGCGGGTGGAGGCGTACAGGCCCGAGTTGCCCGCGGAGAGGATGGCCGTGAGGATCACGGCGTTCATCACGGAGGCGGCGGCGAGCACGCCCGCGTTCTCGAAGACGAGCGTGAACGGGGAGATCGAGATGTCCTCGACGTCGCTGCCCAGCAGGTGGGGGCTGGTGTAGGGGATGAGGAAGCCGACGACGGTGATTGCGCCGACGTAGAAGAGCAGGATGCGCACGAACACGGTGCGGATCGCCTTGGGCACGTTCTTCTCCGGGTCCTCGGCCTCGCCCGCGGCCACGCCGACCAGCTCGGTGCCCTGGAAGGAGAAGCCGGCCACCATGAAGATCGCCAGGATGCCGGCGCCGCCGCCCACGAAGGGGGCCTCGCCGTCCGTCCAGTTGTGGAAGCCGGGGGAGGAGCCGCCGAGGATGCCGACGATCATCAGGACGCCGAGCACCAGGAAGATCACCACCGTGGCGACCTTGATGAGCGAGAACCAGAACTCGCTCTCGCCGTAGGCGCGCGTGGAGAGGGCGTTGAGGCCGAAGAGCAGCGCGAGGAAGATCGCGGACCAGATCCACGAGGGCACGTCCGGGAGCCAGTACCGCATGATCAGGGCCGCCGCGACGAGCTCGGCGGCCACCGTGATCGCCCAGTTGTACCAGTAGTTCCAGCCGATGGCGAAGCCGAACGAGGGGCTCACGAAGCGGGTCGAGTACTCCTCGAACGCGCCGGAGACCGGCAGGTACGTGGACATCTCGCCGAGCGACTGCATCAGCAGGAACACCATGAAGCCGATGGCCACATAGGCCACGAGGGCGCCACCGGGGCCGGCGGTCGCGATGGTGTTGCCCGAGGCCACGAACAGGCCCGTGCCGATGGCGCCGCCCATCGCGATCATCGTCAGGTGCCGGGACTTGAGGGTGCGTTGCAGGGAGCCGCCCTCATGGGTGGCGTGGGCGGCGGAGGCGGCCGGCGTCGACGGGGACGTCCGGGGTGCGCTGGTGTCCACGGTGGCCTTTCGGTGGAGGAGCGGTCGGACGCGCGTCGAAGGCCGCGGCGTCCCACCCTGCTGCACGGTGGTAGAAGGGTATCCCGGCCGGGCGCGTCCGTCAGACGGCGGGGACGAGTTCGGCGCGCAGCGCCGCCGTGAACGCGTCCACGTCCTCCTCGGTCGTGTCGAAGCCGCACACCCAGCGCACCTCGCGGCGCGCCGCGTCCCAGTCGTAGAACCGGAAGCGGGCGCGCAGCCGGTCGGCCACGCCCTCGGGCAGGACGGCGAACACGGCGTTGGCGTCCGTGGCCTGCGTGAACTCGACGCCGGCCAGCGAGCCGTCGGCGACCCCCGCCTCGATGACGGCGCGCAGCCGGGCGGCCATGGCGTTGGCGTGGCGGGCGGAGCGCAGGTACAGGTCGCCGTCGAACAGGGCGAGCAGCTGCGCCGAGACGAAGCGCATCTTCGAGGCCAGCTGCATCTGGTTCTTGCGCAGGTACACGAGGCCGTCCGCGGCGTCCGGGTCGAGCACGACGACGGCCTCGGCCAGCAGCGCCCCGTTCTTGGTGCCGCCGAGGGAGAGCACGTCCACGCCGACGTCGGTGGTGAAGGCGCGCAGCGGCAGGCCCAGGGAGGCCGCGGCATTGGCGATGCGGGCGCCGTCCATGTAGACGCGCATCCCGTGCTCGTGGGCGTAGTCCGTGATGGCCTTGACCTCGTCCGGGGTGTAGACCGTGCCGAGCTCGGTGGACTGGGTGAGGTAGACGACCAGGGGCTGGGCGCGGTGCTCGTCACCCCAGCCCCAGGCCTCGGCGGCGATCAGCTCGGGGGTGAGCTTGCCGTCGTCGGTGGCCACGGGCAGCAGCTTGATGCCGGCGGACTTCTCGGGCGCGCCGCCCTCGTCCACGTGGATGTGCGCGGTGTCCGCGCAGATCACCGCGCCCCAGCGGGGCAGCATGGCCTGGAGCCCGACGACGTTCGCCCCGGTCCCGTTGAACATCGGCCACGCGGTGGCGTCCTTGCCGAAGTGCTGGGCCACGACCTCCTGGAGGCGGGCCGTGTACACGTCCTCGCCGTAGGCGACCTGGTGGCCCCCGTTGGCCTCGGCGATCGCCGCGAGCACCTCCGGGTGGACGCCGGAGTAGTTGTCCGAGGCGAAGCCCCGCTCCTGCGGATCGTGGATCCTCTGCATGTCAGTCCGTTCCCTTCTCCTGGAGCGTGAGGACGGCGTCGTTCAGCGCGCCCGCCTCAGCCTTCCACAGTCGCGCGTACTCCTCGGCCAGCCGTTCCTCGAGCCCGGCGAGGGACTTCACGCGGAACACGACGGCCGCCGAGCGCAGCGGCGCCTCCGCGTCCCGGGCGGCCTTGGCCCAGCCCTGCGCGACCGCGCGGGTCCATGCCTCGCTCGCCGCCTTCACCGCGGCGTAGTTCGCGCCGCCGGCGAGCGGCCGGGTCACCGCCGTGGACGAGACGATCGCGAGGCGACCGGCGGACGAGGCCCGCAGGTCGTCGTCGAGGGCCCGGCTCACGTGCCGCAGCGCCGTGAACGAGGCCTCGAGGGCGCGGTAGTCCTCCTCGGTCTGGCCGGCGAGGCCCCCGCCGCCGCGCCAGCCGCCCACCAGGTGGAGCAGGCCGTCGATCCGGGTGCCGCGGGCGTGCAGGTCCTCGACGAGGCCGCGGACGGCGGTCTCGTCCGTGAGGTCCAGGGCCGCGGTCTCGGCGCCGAGTTCGGCGAGGGGGGCGAGCTTCGCGGCGTCGCGCCCGGTCGCGACGACGTGCGCGCCGGCGTCGAGGAGGGTGCGGGCGGCGGCCCGGCCCGAGGCGCTCGTGGCGCCCGCGATCAGGACGGCGCGGTCGGTCAGGGCGGCCACGGGTCAGGCGTCCGTGCCGCGGATCCCGGCGGTGGACTCGATGACGCCGCACATCTTCTTCTCGAGGGCCTCGAAGAACATGGACAGCGGGAACTCGTCGTCGAGCACGAGGTCGGTGTAGCCCTTGGGCGGGCCGGCGAGCACCTCGCGCGGCAGGCCCTGCGCCCACACGGAGGCCGGGTGCGGGGTGACCACGGAGGCGACGAGCTCGTAGGCCTGGAGCCAGTGCACGGTCTTGGGGCGGTCGATGGACTCCCAGTAGAGCGTGTCGATGGCGTCGCCCAGCTCGACGACGGCGTTGGCGAGCCGGTCCCAGTCCACGCTGAGCTCGACGTCGCGCCACTGGATCACGTCCTTGCGGTGCAGCCAGGCGAAGAGCAGCTGGCCGCCGAGGCCGTCGTAGTTGCGGACGCGGGAGCCGGTGAGGGCGAAGCGGAAGACGCGGTCGAAGAGGACGGCGTGCTGCACGAGCCCGGCGTGGCGGCGGGTCTGCTCCTCGAGCGCGGTGAGCTGCTCACCGGCGGCGGCGCGCGCCGTGAGGCGGCGCTCGATCGCCACGCACTCGCGGAAGGCGGTCATGTCGCAGCGCATCTCCTCGAGCGTGTAGAGGAAGAAGGGCATGCGCTGCTTGATCATGAACGGGTCGAAGGGCAGATCGCCGCGCATGTGCGTGCGGTCGTGGATGAGGTCCCACATCACGAAGGTGCCCTCGGCGAGCTCCTGGCAGGAGAGCAGTTCGGCGAGCTCGGCCGGGAGCTCGAGCTGGGTGATCTCGGCGGCGGCGGTGACGACCCGGCGGAAGCGGGCGGCCTCGCGGTCCTGGAAGATGGCGCCCCACGTGAAGGTGGGGATCTCGCGCATGGCCACGGTCTCGGGGAAGAGGACGGCCGAGTTCGTGTCGTAGCCGGGGGTGAAGTCGATCAGGCGCAGGGAGACGAAGAGGCGGTTGCCGTAGTCGCCGGCCTCGAGCTCGGCGATGAACTCGGGCCAGATGGTCTCGACGACGAGGGCCTCCACGTGCCGGTCGGGGGAGCCGTTCTGCGTGTACATCGGGAAGACCACGAGGTGCCGGACGCCGTCGACGCGGTGCTCCTGCGGCTGGAAGGCGACGAGGGAGTCCAGGAAGTCCGGGACGCCGAAGCCGCCGTCGGCCCAGCGGGCGAAGTCGCGGGGCAGGGCGGCGAGGTAGGCGGCGTCGTGTGGGAAGAGCGGGGCGAGCTCCTCGACGGCGGCGACGATGGTCTCCACGTGCTCGCGCGCGGCGGCGTGGTCCGCGGGGTCCGGGATGGAGCCGTCCTTGACCTGCAGGGGCTGCAGGGCGGTGGCGGCGGCCTTGAGGCGGAGCCAGGCCGGGTGGGTCTCGACGGTGCGCGCGTCGGCCGGGGTCTCCGGAACGACGACGTCGGTCCGGGCGGGCTGCAGAGTGGTGGACATGGAACCCTCCTGAGGTCGAATCGCCGGAAAATATCCGGTGATGCGGATCACTTGCCGGAAGGTTTCCATGAGGGCATGGGGCTGTCAACCCGGCGGCCGGGGCCGGCTGATAGCGTGCGGCGCATGGACGACCCTGTCGACGCGCGGCTTGCGGCCGCCGTCTCCCATGACCCGCGCGCCACGCTCGCCCAGCTCTCCGAGCGGGTCGGCCTCTCGACCTCCGCCGTGCAGGCGCGCCTGCGCCGGCTCGAGAGCACGGGCGTCATCACGGGCTACCGTGCGCTGCTCGACCCCGAGGCCGTGGGCAGGCCGCTCTCCGCGTTCATCGAGATCAGCCCGCTGGACCCGCGCCAGCCCGACGACGCCCCCGAGCTCCTCGAGTCCATCGCGGCGATCGAGGCGTGCCACTCCGTGGCCGGCGACGCCGCGTACATGCTCTTCGTGCGCGTGGGCTCGCCACGCGAGCTCGAGGCCCTCGTGACGGAGATCCGCCAGACGGCGTCGGTGTCCACCCGGACCACCGTGGTGCTGCAGACCTTCTACGAGCACCGCCCCATGCTGGAGTTGCCGGCGGAGGACTGAGGGCGGGCGCGTCGGCCCCACCTGTCACGTGAGTGGTCGGAATGAGGGCGGGTCTGACGCTCATTCCGACCTCTCGCGTTCCCGGCTGCGGCAGCGGGCACTCGGCCGTCCGTCCCCGCTACGGTGATCCCGTGCGTCCGACCTCGCCCCGTCCCGCCCCCGCCTACCTCACCGACTCCGTCCCCGCCCGTCGCGGCCACCCGCTGGGGTTCGCGCACCGGGGCGCCGCCGTCGACCGGGAGAACTCCCTGGCCGCGTTCGTGGACGCCCACGCCGCCGGGTTCACCTACCTCGAGCTGGACGTGCGCACCACGGCGGACGGCGAGCTCGTCGTCTTCCACGACGACACCCTGGACCGCGTCAGCACCGGCCGCGGCCGGCTGCACGACCACACGTGGGAGCGGCTGGCGGACGTCACGGTCGGCGGGGAGCCGCTGCTGCGCTTCACCGAACTGCTCACGGCGCTCCCCGAGGCGCGCCTCAACGTGGACCTCAAGGACCGCGCGTCGGCCCCGGCCCTGGCCCGCATCCTCGCCGAGCACGGCGCGTGGGACCGCGTGCTCGTCGCCTCGTTCCACGACTCGCGGCGCCGCCTCTTCCGGCGCGCCCTCGCCCGCCTCGGCCACCCCGAGCGGGCGTACGGGCCGGAGCGGGTGGCGACGTCGGGCGGGGCGGCCGCCATCGCGGCGCTCGTGACGCTGGGCCCGCTGGGACTGACCCGCTGGCTGCGCCGGTACGCCCTCGACGTCGACTGCGTGCAGGTGCCCGTCCGGCACGGCCGCGTGCCCGTGGCCACCGCCGACTTCGTGCGGCGGTGCCACGCGGCGGGCCTGCCGGTGCACGTGTGGGTCGTGGACGAGCCCGCGGAGATCGAGCGCCTGCTCGACCTCGGCGTCGACGGCGTCATGACCGACCGCGTCGACGTCCTCGCTGAGGTCTACGCCCGACGCGGCTTCTGGCCGCAGCGCTGATCCCCGCCCCCTCAGAGCATCTTCGGCAGCAGCGCCCGCTTCATCCGCCCGTACGGCGGGTACGCGGTCTTGAGCGTGTCCACCTGGTCCGACTTCGTGATGGACGGGCGCAGGTGGGAGAACGTCTCGAACCCGTGGATGCCGTGGTACGCGCCCATCCCGGACGCGCCGATCCCGCCGAACGGCAGCGTCGCGATGCCGGCGTGCAGCAGGCCGACGTCGTAGCCGAGGCCACCGGCCTGCACCTGGTCGTCGAACGCCCGGTGATAGCTCGGCCGGTCCGTGAACAGGTAGGCGGCCAGCGGGTGCGGGCGCTCCGCGATGAAGTCCAGGGCGTCCTGGAAGGTGTCCACGGTCAGCACGGGCAGGATCGGGCCGAACAGCTCCTCCTGCATGAGCGCGCCGTCCGGCGTGACGCCCGTCACCACGGTGGGCGCCATGTACCGCCCCGCCACGTCCACGTCGCCGCCGACGAGCAGCTCGGCGCCGGCGTCGAGGTCCGCCTGGAGCATCTCCTGCAGCCGCTCCGCGTGCTCGGCGGAGATGAGCCGGCCGTAATCCCTCGACGCGCGGGGGTCGTCGCCGTAGAACTCGCGCAGGGCTGCGGGGAGCTCGGCGGTCACCTGGCGCAGCGCGGCCTCGCCGACGGCCAGCACGTAGTCCGGGGCCACGCACGTCTGGCCCGCGTTGGTGAACTTCGCCCACGCGATGCGGCGGGCCATCGCGCCCGTGTTCCGCGACGGCGTCACCACCGCCGGCGACTTGCCGCCCAGCTCGAGCGTCACGGGGGAGAGGGTCTTCGCCGCCGCCTCGTAGACGATCCGGCCCACGCGCTCCCCGCCGGTGTAGAGGATGTGGTCCCACGGCTCCGCCAGCAGCTCGGTGTTGCACTCCTTGCCGCCCGCCACCACGGAGACCAGCGCGGAGTCCAGGTACTGCGGCACCAGCTCCCGCAGCGCTGCCGCCGTGGCCGGGGCCTTCTCCGACGGGCTGAGCACCACCGTGTTGCCGGCCGCCAGCGCGCCCACGACCGGGGCGAGCGCGAGCTGCACCGGGTAGTTCCACGCGCCGATGACCAGCACGAGACCCTTGGGCCGCGGCCGGACCTCCGCGCTCGCGGGCCGCAGGGCCAGCGGCAGCTTCACGGGCCGCGGCTCCATCCAGTCGGTCAGGTGCAGCAGCGCGTGGTCCACCTCGGAGCGCACCGAGACGATCTCCGTGATCAGCGCCTCGGTGGCCGGCTTGCCCAGATCCGTGCCGAGCGCCGCGACGAACCGGTCCTCGTGCTCGGTCAGCATCCGCTTCAGGCCCTTGAGCTGGCGCACCCGCACCGCGCGCGGGTGGGCGGCGCGGGAGCGGGCGGCGGCGCGCAGACGCTCGACGGCGGCCCGCGGCTCCTCGGGTCGGGGCCCGGTGGGGGCGATCGGCAGGGCCTCGGTGGGCAACGGTTCGCGGACGGGATCGTCGGCGGGGGAGTCGGGAGAGTCGGGAGAGTCCGTGGTCGGACCGGGGGGCTGCGTGCTCATGCCGGCCACGCTACCGAGCGGCCCTGTGCGACGGCAGGGCGTGGCGCCGTCGTCGTCCCCCGCGCGACCCGCGCACTTTCGTTCGGAAGACGGCGCCCCTAGGGCCTTTTCGTTCGGGAAACGGCGCACGCGCCCCGCCGTTTCCCGAACGAAAGCGGTGCGACACGCCGCCGTTTCCCGAACGAAAGCGGACGGGGCGGGGGGCGGGGGCGTCAGCCGATGACCGCGTCCACCAGCCGCTGCGCCTCCGCCTGCACCTGCGTCAGGTGCTCGGGGCCGCGGAAGGACTCCGCGTAGATCTTGTAGACGTCCTCGGTGCCGGAGGGCCGCGCCGCGAACCACGCGTGCTGCGTGACCACCTTGAGCCCGCCGATCGGGGCGCCGTTGCCCGGGGCGTTGGTCAGCGTCGCGAGGATGGTCTCGCCGGCCAGCTCGGTCACGGGGACGTCGTCGGGGGAGAGGGTCTTCAGCTTCGCCTTCTGCTCGGCGGTCGCGGGGGCGTCGATGCGCGCGTACGCCGGGTCGCCGTGCAGGGCCACGAGGTCGCGGTACCGCTCGGACGGGGACTGGCCCGTCACGGCGATGATCTCCGCGGCCAGCAGGCACAGCAGCAGCCCGTCCTTGTCCGTGGACCACGGGCTGCCGTCGAACTGCACGAAGGACGCGCCCGCGGACTCCTCGCCGCCGAACACGCCGGTGCCCGTCAGCAGTCCCGGCACGAACCACTTGAAGCCCACCGGCACCTCCACGAGCTCGCGGCCCAGGTCCCCGGCCACGCGGTCGATCATCGAGGAGCTCACCAGGGTCTTGCCCACGCCCGCGCTCTGGGGCCACTGCTGGCGGTGGCGGTACAGATAGTCGATGGCCACGGCGAGGTAGTGGTTCGGGTTCATCAGCCCGCCGTCCGGGGTGACGATCCCGTGCCGGTCCGCGTCGGCGTCGTTGCCGGTGGCGACGTCGAAGGGCGCCTGCCCGTCCGCGTCCGGGGTCATCCGCTCGATCAGCGAGGCCATCGCGTTCGGCGACGAGCAGTCCATGCGGATCTTGCCGTCCCAGTCCAGGGTCATGAACCCGAACCGCGGGTCCACCTCCGGGTTCACCACGGTCAGGTCCAGCCCGTGGCGGTCGGCGATCTCGCCCCAGTAGGCCACGGAGGCCCCGCCCATGGGGTCGGCGCCGATGCGCACGCCCGCCTCGCGGATCGCCTCCACGTCGATCACCTGCGGCAGATCGGACACGTACCGGTCCAGGAAGTCGAAGCCGCCCAGCTTCGCGTGGCCGTCGACGTCGGCGCTCGCCACCCGGCGCACGCCCGCCAGCCCGCCGGCGAGCAGCTCGTTGGCGCGGTCGGCGATCCACGTGGTCGCCTCGGTGTCCGCGGGGCCGCCGTGGGGCGGGTTGTACTTGAAGCCGCCGTCCGCGGGCGGGTTGTGCGAGGGGGTGATCACGAGGCCGTCCACGAGGCCGGCGTTGTCCCCGTCCACCGCGAAGCCCGACGGCGCCAGCTCGCGCCCGGCGTTCAGGTGCAGGATCGCGTGGGACACGGCGGGGGTGGGCGTGTAGCCGCCGCGGGAGTCGACGAGCACCTCGACGTCGTTGCCGAGCAGCACCTCGACGGCGGTGTCCTGCGCGGGCCCGGACAGGGCGTGGGTGTCCTTGCCGACGAGGACCGGCCCCGTGATCCCGTGGTGTGTGCGGTACTCGACCACGGCCTGCGTGATGGCGGCGATGTGGTCGTCGTTGAACGAGGTCGTGAACGCGGAGCCGCGGTGGCCGGAAGTGCCGAACACGACCTTCTGCGTCGGGTCCGTCACGTCCGGGTGACCGGTGCGGTACGCCTCCAGGAGGGCGTCGACGTCGATGAGGTCCTGCGGCAGGGCGGGGGTGCCGGGACGCTCGGCGGCGGGCAGGGCGGCGGTGTTCTCGGTCATGTGCCTCACCTTGGCACGGGCGGGCGGACGGGGGAAGACGCGCGGCCCAGCGGGACGACGCCGGCGGTCACTCCCGGCAGCCGGAGCACAGCCCCCAGTAGTAGACCTCGGCCTCGTCGACCGCGAAGCCGTGGTCCTCGGGGGCGTCGAGGCACGGGGCGGAGCCGGTGCGGCACGGCACGTCCACGACCGTGCCGCAGCCGCGGCACACGAGGTGGTGGTGGTTGTCGCCCGTGCAGATCTCGTAGCGGGCCGGGGAGCCGGCGGGCTGCAGGGAGCGCACGAGCCCGGCCTCGGTGAGCGCGTGGAGGCAGTCGTAGACGGCCTGGTGCGAGGTGCCGGGCAGGGCCCGACGCACGGCGGCCAGCACGGTGGACGCGTCCGCGTGGGGGTGGTCGGCGAGGGCGGTCAGCACCGCCAGGCGGGGCCGGGTCACGCGCAGGCCGACGCCGCGCAGCAGCGTGCGCTCGTCCTCGTCCCGCGTCGTGGTCTCCATGCCAGTCGATCCCATCCGGTTCTCTGGAACATGTCAAGAAAGAGCGGGCCGCTTCGCCCCCGGCGCACCGGCCATTCCCCGCCGTGCCCGTGCTGACTACGGTGAATCCTCGACCCCGGGGCGCACCGGCCCGGGCGCCACTGACGAGGAGGTCCCCACCCATGGCCCAACCCGAGCCCGTCCGCTTCGTCCCGGGCGGAGCCGTGGACCGCCCGGCCGAGCAGGCCCTCCTCGCGGCCGCCGCGGCCTGCGACGGCGACGTCGACGCGATGGTCGAGCTGCTCCGCGCGGCGTCCGGCGCCGGGTCCGGCCAGGACGCCGCCCCGCTCGACCTGCCGCTGACCGGCGCGGGGCGCACCCGGGAGCAGTGGGAGCTGCTCGCCTCCGTCGCCGCGCAGGACCTCTCGGCCGCCCGCGTGCTCGAGCCCCATCTGGACGCGCTCTCGATCCTGTCCCAGGCCGGCGTCCCCGCCCCGGCCGGGCTGCTCGGCGTCTACGCCTCCGAGTCCGGCGGCCGCACCCCCGCCCTGCGCCCCGTCCCGGACGGCCCCGACACCGCCTGGCTGCTCGACGGCGAGAAGCCGTGGTGTTCGCTCGCGGACCGGTGCGCGGCCGCCGTCGTGACCGGCCGGGAGGCGGACGGCACCCGCCGCGCCCTGCTCGTGGACCTGTCCCACCCCGGCGTCGCCGAGACCGACTCGGCCTGGCCCGCGCTCGGCCTCGCCCCGATCCGCACGGTGGGCCTGGCCTTCGACGCCGTCCCCGGCAGCGCCGTCGGCGGCGCCGAGTGGTACCTGCGCCGGCCCGGCTTCGCATGGGGCGGCATCGGCGTGGCGGCGGTGTGGTTCGGCGGCGCCGTCGGCATCGCCCGCACCCTGCGGAACGCCACCGCCGCCCGCGCGGCCGCCGAGGCCGAGGGCCGCGGACCGGGCCCGGACCAGATCGGCCAGGCGGCGCTCGGCCGCGTCGACCGGCTGCTCCATGCGATGGCCGCCCTGCTCGCCCGTGCCGCCGACGACGTGGACGCCGGCCGCTTGGACCACGGCCGCGGCATGGTCGAGGCCGACCGGATCCGCGGCACCGTGGCGCAGCTGTGCACCGAGGTGATGGACGTCGTCGGGCAGGCCACCGGCCCCGGCCCGCTCACCGGCAGCGCCGCGCACGCCCGCGCCGTCGCCGACCTGCAGGTCTACCTGCGCCAGCACCACGGACACCGCGACGACGCCCGGCTGGGCGCCGCGCTCCTGACCGGCGAGACCGACGGCGGCTGGACGTGGTGAGCTTCTCCCACACCGACGACGGCACGTCCGAGGCGGCCTGGGCCGAGGGCGGCGTCGGCGAGCTGCCGGAGCTGCGCCTGCCCGTCTGGGACGCGCAGACGCTGCTGCTCGTGGCCGTGGCGCACCCGGACGACGAGACCCTCGCCGCCACCGGCCTGATCCGCTCCGCCCTGCGCGGCGGGGCACGCGTGCACGTGCTGGTCGCCACCGCCGGCGAGGCCTCCCACCCGCACTCGCCCACGCACACGCCCGAGGACCTGGTCCGGCTGCGCCGGGACGAGATGGAGCACGCCCTCGACGCCCTCGCCGCCGGCCTGCCCGCCTCCGCAGGCCCCGGCTCTCCGGCGCGGGACCGGCTGACGTGGGCGTCCCTGGCCCTGCCCGACTCCGGCGTGGCCGAGCACGAGGACGCCGTGCGCGACGCCGTCGCCGCGGCCCTCGACGCCCACCCCGGCCCCGCCGTGCTCGCCTCCCACGACCCCGGCGACGGCCACGCGGACCACGAGGCCGTGGGCCGCGCCGTCGGCGCGGTCGCGGGCGAGTGCGACCTGCCGCTCTACGCCTTCCCCATCTGGTTCTGGCACTGGGCCGACCCGGCCGACCTGCCCGCCCGCCGCTACCGACGGCTGCCGCTCACCGACGACGACCGGGCCGCCCGCCGTGCCGCCCTCGACGCGCACGCCTCCCAGGTCCGGCCCCTCTCCGACGCGCCCGGTGACGAGGCGATCCTCGGCCCCGCCGTGCTCGCCCACCACGAGCGCCCGTTCGAGGCCCACCGCGTCTCCGGCCCCGACGACGCCGACGCCCACCGGGCCGCCGCCGTCTTCGACCGGCTCTACCGGGCCCAGGAGGACCCGTGGCGCTACCTCAGCTCGTCGTACGAGGCCCGCAAGCGGGCGCTCACCCTCGCCGCCCTGCCCCGGCCCCGCTACGGGACCGTGGTGGAGGCGGGCGCGTCCATCGGCGTGCTCACCGCGGACGTGGCCGCGCGCGCGGACCGCGTGGTCGGCCTCGAGGCGTCCCCCACCGCCGTCGAGCGCGCCGCCGCCCGGCTGTCCGGCGCGCCGCACGCCGAGGTGCGCCGCGCCGTGCTGCCCGCGGACTGGCCGGCCGACGTCGCCGGCGCGGACCTCGTGATCGCCTCTGAGATC
This sequence comes from Micrococcus sp. H39-S4, assembly GCF_027158145.1. Taxonomy (NCBI): domain Bacteria; kingdom Bacillati; phylum Actinomycetota; class Actinomycetes; order Micrococcales; family Micrococcaceae; genus Micrococcus; species Micrococcus sp. H39-S4. Next base: position 173,870 of record NZ_JAPVLT010000003.1, on the reverse strand, counting down.
GGCTACTTCCTGCAGCCCGAGGAGCTCGACGCGCTGATCGACGATGCCGACGCCGCGCTCGCCCCCGGCGGCGAGCTGCTGCTGTGCCACTGGCGCCACCCCATCGAGGGCTGGCCGCTGGACGGGGACGCCGTGCACGCGCGCGTCGCCGCCGACCCGCGCTGGCGGCTGCGCACCGAGCTCGTGGAGGACGACTTCCGGCTCAGCCTCCACGTGCGGGCCGCCGCCGCGACCCACGCCGTCGTCGTGGTGCCCGCCAAGGACGAGCAGGAGCGGCTGCCGGCCGCGCTCGCGGCCCTCGCCGCCGCCCTGGACCGCTGGGAGGAGCACCACGCGCAGGGCACGGCCGCGGTCGTGGTCGCCGCGGACCGCTGCGACGACGCCACGGTGGCCGCCGCCCTCGAGGCCCGCGCCGCCGACCCGCGCATCCACGTCCTCGAACTGGGGGAGCCGACCGCCGGGCAGGCCGGCGTCGGGCGGGCCCGCCTCGAGGGCGCCCGCCGGGCCCGCGCGCTGTTCCCCGACGTGCCCGCCGAGCGCCTCTGGCTCGCCTCCACCGACGCGGACAGCCGCGTCCCCGCCGACTGGCTGCTGGCGCAGACCGTGGCCGCCGGCCGCGACGAGGCGCTCGTGCTGGGCACGGTGGACGTGCGCCAGGGGCCGCTGCGGCAGGCCTGGCTCCGCGGCTACCGGCACGAGGAGGGGCACGCGCACGTGCACGGGGCGAACTTGGGGCTGCCGTGGTCGCTCTACGAGGCCGTGGGCGGATTCCCGCCGGTGGCCGAGCACGAGGACGTCGGCCTGGCCGAGGCCGTGCGGGCCCTGGCGGGGGAGCGCGACGGTGGTGAGGGCCGCCGGGTGCGCGTGATCGCCACCGACACCACCCGCGTGCTCACCTCGTCCCGCCTGGAGGGGCGGACCCCCGGCGGGTTCTCCGGGTACCTCAAGGCGGTGGGCCGGCCCGGGTGAGGCCGGCCGTGGAGCAGGGGTGCGGGGCCGGGCCGGGTCCGGGGGCACCGCCTAGACTCGGCACCGGACCGCGACGCCCCGAACCGGAAGGACCGTCATGACCGACCCCCACGCCTCCCACGACCCGCGCCGTGAGGCCGCCCGGCCGAGCTGGTACGGGTCCGAGGCCGGTGCGGGCTCCTCCGGCACCGGCTCCTCCGCCGCCGGCTGGCCCGACGCCCCGGCCGGCGACGCCGACCGCGCCGCCTGGGACCGGGCCCCCTCGTACGCCGAGCAGGAGGGGCAGACCCGCCCCGCCTACGGGCAGCCGTACGGCTACGGCCAGGACGCGAACACCGTCCCCGCCTACGGCTACGGGCAGGGCACGCCCGGCCACGGCTTCGGAGCCCCGCTGCAGCCCGGCCAGACCGACGGCGTCGGCCGCTCGGTGGCGTCCATGATCCTCGGCATCATCTCCGTGGTGGGCGGGTTCACGTTCCTCCTCCCGCCGATCGTGGGCGTGGTCCTCGGCCACATCGGCCTCAAGCGCGAGCCCCACGGCCGCGGCATGGCGATCGCCGGCCTCGTGATGAACTACGTGTCCCTCGCCCTGCTGCTGCTCGCCGTCGTGTTCCTCGTGATCCTGGTGATCGCCGGGATCTCCCTGGGCGACTACACCTCGACCTGACCGGCCGGCTCAGCCGGCCAGCAGCAGCTCGAGATGTGCGGCCAGGGCGAGCAGGGGCGCGGACGTGCCGGGCCGACCGATGAGCTGGACGGACCAGTTCAGGCCCCGCTCGTCCCGGAGCACGGGCACCGCGACCGCGGGCAGGCCGAGCACGTTGACCATCGAGGTGTAGGGCGTGAACGCGCACTGCGCCTCGTAGTTGGCCTCGGGCTCCATCGCCAGGAAGTGGCCGACCGGCGGGGGCGCGGTGGCCAGCACCGGGGTCATCACCACGTCGACGGCGGCGAACTGCGCCCGCACCCCGCGCGCCCACTCCTCGAGCCGGTGGGCGGCGTCGTCGAGCTCGGCGCGCCCTGCGGCCCGGGCCGTGCGCAGGAAGTGCGCGGCCACCGCGCCCACGTGGGCCTCGGCGTCCTCCGGCAGCGGCGCCCGGAGCAGTCCTGCGGTCCACACCGTGCGGAAGTCCCGGTGGTAGTCCTCGCCGTAGTAGGGGGAGAGGTCCTCGACCGCGTGACCGCCCGCGTCCAGGGCGGCGGCGGCCTTCGTCAGGGCGGTGACGGCGGGCCGGGCCAGGGAGATCTCCAGGTCGGGGGCGAACGGCGAGGCCGTGGTGACGCCGATCCGGCGGACGTCGACGGCGTCCCCGGCCCGGGCGGTCTCCACGGTGCGGCGCAGGTCCGACAGCACCCGGCCGGGCAGGCCCTCGGGGGTGAGCATCACGTCGTAGAGCAGGGCGGCGTCCTCGACCGTGTGGGCCAGCGGGCCCGACACCGTGAGGTTGCGGACCGTGTCCGCGTGCTCGTCCATCGGCAGCTCCCCGCGACCGGGCTTGAGGCCCACGAGCCCGCACGCCGCGGCGGGGATGCGGATGGACCCGCCCCCGTCCGAGCCCGGGGCGAACGGCAGGATCCCCGCGGCGACGGCGGCCGCGGCCCCACCCGAGGAGCCACCCGCGGTGCGGGTGGGGTCCAGGGGGTTGCGGGCCGGCGCCGTGACGAGGTTCTCCGAGTAGGAGTCCAGGCCGAACTCGGGCACGGTCGTCTTGCCGAGGGTGACGGTGCCGGCCCCGCGCAGGCGGAGCGCGAGCGGGTCGTCCTGCGCGGCCGGCGGCGCGTCGGCCAGCAGGGCGGAGCCGAACCGCGTGGGCATCCCGCGCACGTCGATCAGGTCCTTGTACGCCAGCGGAAGGCCGTGCAGGGAGGCGGGGGCGCCGTCGTCGTCCGGGGCGGGGGAGGTGTGCGGACCGGGCACGGCCCGGGGCGCGACGCGCGGGTGGGCCGCGTCCAGCTCGGCCGCACGGGTCCGGGCCCCCTCGGCGTCGAGGAGGGCGAACGCGCCGAGGTCCGCGTGGGCCTGGGCCGCGGCGAGGGCGGCCTCCGTGACCTCCCGGGCGCTCAGCTCCCCGGCGGCGAGGTCCTCCCGCAGGCGCACGGCCGAGCGGTCCAGGAGCCGGGCTGGGCCGGGGGCAGAGGGGGTGCGGTCGTCGTCGTCGGCGGCGGGTGCGGCGTCGGAGGTCTGCATGCGGCCGAGCCTAACGGGCGTGGCCCGGGTCATGGACGGCGGGGCCTTCCTGGGACGTCCGGGCGGGTGGCTACGCTGAAGCCATGAGCGCCTTCGAGACCGTCGATGTGAACGAGATCCCCGCCGATGCAACCATCCTGGACGTCCGCGAGGACGACGAGTGGGCCCTGGGCCGCGCCGCCGGCGCCCAGCACATCCCGCTGGGCCAGCTGCCGGACCGGCTCGAGGAGCTGGACCCGGACACGGACTACTACCTGATCTGCCGCACCGGCGGCCGCTCCGCCCGCGCCGCCGAGTTCATGACCGGCCGCGGCTACTCGGCCATCAACGTGGCCGGCGGCTCCGGCGCGTGGCTCGAGGCCGGCAAGCCGATGGAGGCCGACGGCGACGCCGAGCCCACCGTCAAGTGACGGGGACGGGCTCCGCTGACGCGACGCCGTCGCGCCTGCGCTACGCCTTCCTCGGCCCGGCCGGCACCTTCACCGAGGCCGCCCTGCGCAAGGTGGCGGACCCGGCCGAGGCCGAGTTCGTGTCTGCGGGCTCCGTGCTGAGCGCCGTGGCGGCGCTGCGCAGGGGGGAGGTGGACCGCGCCGTCGTCCCCATCGAGAACTCGGTGGAGGGCGGCGTCTCCGCCACCGTGGACGAGATCGCCCTCGGGGAGACGCTGCAGATCCTCGCGGAGGTGCACGTGCCCATCAGCTTCGTGCTCGTGGGCCGGCCCGGCGTCGCGATGGAGGACGTGCGGCGCGTGACCACGCACCCCCACGCCTGGGCGCAGGTGCGCGGCTGGGCCGAGACGGCGCTGCCGGGTGTGGATTTCACGCCCGCCCCGTCGACGGCGGCCGGGGCCGGCCTCGTGGCCCAGGGCGACTTCGACGCCGCCGTGTGCGCCCCGCTCGTGGCCGAGCAGACCGGGTTGCCGGTGCTCGCCGAGCGGATCGAGGACGTGCCGGGCGCCGTGACGCGCTTCGTGCTGCTCTCCCGGCCGACGGCCCTGCCCGCGCCCACGGGAGCGGACAAGACCACGCTGGTGGTGCCGCTGCCGGAGGACCGGCCCGGCGCCCTCGGGCAGATCCTGGCCGAGTTCACCACGCGCGGGGTGAACCTCTCCCGCATCGAGTCCCGGCCGACCGGCGAGGGCATCGGGCGGTACTTCTTCTCCCTCGACCTCGAGGGGCACCTGGCGGAGGCCCGCGTGGGTGATGCGCTCGCGGCCCTGTACCGGGAGTACCCCGACCTGCGGTTCCTGGGCTCGTACGCGCAGGCCGAGCCCGTGCCCACGAGGGTGCCGGCCGAGTTCACCGACGCCGCGTATCGCTCCGGCCGCGCCTGGGTGGAGTCCCTCCGCTCCCGCTGAGGCGGTGCCGCACTTTCGTTCGGGAAACGGCGGCCCCCGGGCCACTTTCGTTCGGGAAACGGCGGCCCCCGAGGGACTTTCGTTGACGAAACGGGAGGTTCCTAGGCCCCTTTCGTGGCCGAAACGGGACGATCACCACGACGACGGGCCGTCGTCGTGCTTCCCGTCCGCGCGTCGCCCCGGCGCCCGTTTCCCGAACGAAAGCGCTGGGGAAGCCGCCGTTTCCCGAACGAAAGTGCTGGGGAAGCCGCCGTTTCCCGAACGAAAGTGCTGGGGAAGCCGCCGTTTCCCGAACGAAAACGGTGGGGAAGCCGCCGTTTCCCGAACGAAAGCGGGGGCGGGGGGTCAGATGTGCGGGGCCGGTTCCGGGACGGGGGCGGCGGCGGAGACGCCGTCGTCGCGGACGGAGGCGTCGTCCTCGGCCACGAGCATCACGACGAGCGAGTCCGGCTGCACGCGGGCGTCGAGGGCGGTGATGACCCCGGTGGCGTCGCCGTCGAGCTGGGAGGGCATCGGCTCGGCGAACTCGACCTTCACGCGCTGGGCCTGCTCCGTGTGCATCACGGGGATGGAGCTGCGGGACCGGGTCACGGTCTTCACGGCGATCCGCGCCCAGTCGAGCGCGTGCCGGGGCGAGAGGACCATGACGTCGAGGAGGCCGTCGTCGAGCTTGGCCTGGGGCAGCAGCTCGACGCCGCCCGTGAGCATCCCGCAGTTGGCCACCATCACGGTGCGCACCTTGAACCGGCGGGGCTGACCGCCGTCGAGGGCCACGGTCACCTCGTGCCGCTTGCCGCGCAGGTGCCGTATGCCGGCCTCGCTGTAGGCCAGCCAGCCGGCCAGATCCTTCAGCTCATCCTTGGTGTCGCCCATGATGTCCGCGTCGTAGCCGGCGCCACCGATCACGGTGAAGGTCTGCCGGGTGACGCGCCCGTCCTCGTGCGTGCAGCGGACGTCCACGGTGTCGATGCGTCGCTGCCGGCCCCCCACGGCGATCCGCAGGCATTGCTCGACGTCGTTGATCGGCAGGTCCAGGTTGCGGGCCAGCAGGTTCCCGGTGCCCAGCGGCACCACGCCGAGGGCGACGTCGGTGCCGGCCAGCTGCTCGGCCACGGTGCGGACCGTGCCGTCGCCGCCCGCGGCTATCACGAGCCGGGCACCGGCGTCGAGGGCCTGCCGCGCCATGGCGGTGCCGGGGTCGTCCTCCTGCGTCTCGAGCACGAGCACCTCGCCGAGGCCCTCCGCCGCCGCGAGCCGCTCGAGCTCGCGCCGCACCCGGTCCGCGTGCGTCTTGATGGGGTTCAGCACCAGCGCGACCTCGTGGCGGCCCGTGCCGATGCCGGGCACCTCCTCCAGCCGGCGCTGCACGCCGCCCACCCGCGCGTCGAGGGCGTCCACCAGGAGACGCGTCCGTTGGTGCTGCACGCCGAGGCGGACCTGGCGCACCGCCAGCACCACCACGACGACGGCCAGCACGGCCAGGAGCACCAGGGCGGCCAGCGCCATCCACCACTCGGGAGTCATGCCCTGAGTCTAGGCGTCGGCCCCGCCCGCTAGGCTGGCGCACGTGATCGACGTCAAGGACCTCATCGAGCAGCCCGAGAAGTACCGCGCCTCCCAGGAGGCCCGCGGGGAGGACGCGTCCCTCGTGGACCGCGTGGTCGAGGCGGACGCGTCCCGCCGCTCGTCCATCGCGGGCTTCGAGCAGCTGCGCGCGGAGCAGAAGGCCTTCGGCAAGCGCGTCGCCCAGGCGAAGGGCGAGGAGAAGCAGGCCCTGTTGGCCGAGGTGAAGGACCTGGCCGCGCGCGTGAAGGAGGCCGAGTCGGCCGCCGGCGCCGCCGAGGCCCGCCTCGCGGAGCTGCAGCGTGGGTTCCCGAACCTGATCGTCGACGGCGTCCCGGCTGGCGGCGAGGACGACTTCGTGGTCCTCAAGGAGGTCGGCACGCCGCGCGACTTCGCCGCCGAGGGCTTCGAGCCGCGCGACCACCTCGAGCTCGGCGAGCTGCTCGGGGCGATCGACATGGAGCGCGGCGCGAAGGTGTCCGGCGCCCGGTTCAGCTTCCTCAAGGGCGTGGGTGCGCGTCTCGAGCTCGCCCTGATGCAGCTGGGCCTGGACCTGGCCCTGGAGAACGGCTTCGTGCCGGTCATCCCGCCCACCCTGGTGCGCCCGGAGACCATGCAGGGCACCGGCTTCGACGTCGAGCACGACGACGAGATCTACCGCCTGGAGCGCGACGACCTGTATCTCGTGGGCACCTCCGAGGTGGCCCTGGCCGGCTACCACGCGGACGAGATCATGGACGTGAGCGCCCCCGTCCGGTACGCGGGCTGGTCCACGTGCTACCGCCGCGAGGCGGGCTCGGCGGGCAAGGACACCCGCGGCATCATCCGCGTGCACCAGTTCAACAAGCTGGAGATGTTCATCTACGCCGCACAGGAGGACGCGGAGGCGGAGCACGAGCGTCTGCTGGCGTGGGAGGAGCGGATGCTCGCCGCGATCGAGGTGCCGTACCGGGTGATCGACATCGCCGCCGGCGACCTCGGCCTCTCCGCCGCCCGCAAGTTCGACTGCGAGGCCTGGGTCCCCACCCAGGGCACCTATCGCGAGCTGACGTCCACCTCGAACTGCACCACGTTCCAGGCCCGCCGCCTCAACATCCGCGAGCGGGTCCGCACGGCGGACGGCTCCAAGGGCGGGACCCGCATGGTGGCCACGCTCAACGGCACCCTGGCCACCACCCGCTGGATCGTGGCGATCCTGGAGAACCACCAGAACGCGGACGGCTCGGTCACCGTGCCCGCCGCGCTGCGCCCCTACCTCGGCGGGATGGAGCGCTTCGAGCTGGTCTGAGCGGACGACGTCGTCCCCGGCGGCGCCGGCCGTCCCGCCCGCCTGCCCCGCGGCGCCCCGGCGGTGCCCCGCCGTTCACCCGCGCGTCGCCGCCATGTCCGGGCCGTGTGGTTGGGTGGGGCCATGACGAAGAAGCTCGTGTGCCTGGACGTGGACGGAACGATCGTGGACCATGACGGCCATCTGCATGAGCCCGTGCGCGCGGCCGTGCGGGCCGTGCTGGACGCCGGGCACCACGTGGTCATCGCGACGGGCCGCTCCCGCGCGGCCACCCTGCCCGTGGCCCGCTCCCTGGGGATCGGCGCCGGCTTCATGGTGTGCTCCAACGGCGGCGTCACGCTGCGCCTGGACCCCGAGCTGGAGGAGGGCTACGAGATCACGGACCTGCGCACCTTCGACCCGCGCTCGGTCCTGACCCAGCTGCGCCACCGCCTGCCCAGCGCCAAGTACGCGCTCGAGCTGCCGGACGGCACCTTCCGCTCCACCGAGCGGTTCCAGGACATGTCCTTCGGCGTGGCCGCGGAGGGCGTCACGTTCGAGGAGCTCATGGACACCACGGCCGTGCGCCTCGTGGTGTTCTCCACGGACTCCTCCGCCGAGGAGTTCGGTCGCGCGGTGGAGGGCATCGGCCTGTCCGGCGTGACCTACTCCGTGGGCTGGACGGCGTGGCTCGACGTCGCCGCGGCGGGCGTGACCAAGGCCTCCGGGCTCGAGGCGCTGCGCACCGTGCTGAAGGTGGCCCCCGAGGACACCGTGGCCGTGGGCGACGGCCGCAACGACATCGAGATGCTGCGCTGGGCCGGCCGCGGCGTGGCCATGGGCCAGGCCGTGGAGGAGGTCGTGGCCGCCGCGGACGAGGTCACCGGGCACGTGGACGAGCACGGGCTCGCCACGGTGCTGCGCTCGCTCCTCGAGGAGCCGGCCGCGGCCTGAGCGGCGCGACCGGCCCGGGCCGCCGGGTCAGCCCCCCGCCAGCGTGAGCAGCCGCGCGGCGGCGGGGCGGCAGGCGTGCTCCTCGTTCCAGTAGGAGCGCTGCACCGCCTGCGAGACGGCCTGCGCCGTGATCCCGAGCGCGGCGGCCGCCGGCTTCTGCTGGCCGCGCACCCCGGGCACCAGCAGGTCCAGCACCGCCCACTCGGCGTCGGTCCGGGACCACACGAGCTGCCCGACGAGTCGCAGCACGGCCTCGGCCTCGGCGGCCGCCTCCTCGTCCCGGCCGCGCACGGCCAACGGGATCCGCGCGGTGGACACGGCCGCCGCCTCCACGGCCCGCCGCGCCGCCGCGAGACCGGGCCCGCCGGCGTCGTGCAGGTCCCCGGAGGTGGGCGCGCCCGCCGCACCGTCCGCGTGCGTCACCGTCCCGACGCCGACCCCCACGTTCCAGCGGCGCTGCCGCAGGGCGCGCAGCGCCACGTCCACGGCGACGCGCGGGTCCTCGACGGCGCCGATCAGCTCGTCGCCCACGGCGCGCTGGAACGGGAGCACGACGGCGTCGCCGAGCCCCGGCACGTCCTGGAGGGCGCGCAGGAACGTGTCCACGCGGTCGCCGGCGTCGAGGGTGTCCCGCTGGTTGATGGTGAGCACGAACATGGTCGTCGATTCTGCCAGCCCGCAGACGACGCCGGCCGCCCACCCCGAGGGGTGAGCGGCCGGCGTCGCGCGCGGGGGCGGTGCGGGGGTCAGCGGCCCTGGGGCTCGTCCGTCTCCTCGCCCTTCTCGGTGGCCGGCTGCGCCTCCTCGGTGTCCACGTCGCGGCCCTGGGGCTCGTCGGTCGGGGACTCGTCGCCCTCGGCGTTGAAGCGCTGGATGGAGGCCTCGAGCTCGGCCTCGGCCGCCGCGCGGCCCTCCCAGCCCTCGGCCTTGACCCACTTGCCCGGCTCGAGGTCCTTGTAGCGGGTGAAGAAGTGCTCGATCTCCTGCTTGAGGGACTCCTCCACGTGCTCGAGCTCGGTGATGTGGTCGTAGCGCTTGTCCGCCGGGACGCACAGCAGCTTGGCGTCGCCGCCGCCGTCGTCGGTCATGTTGAACACGCCGATCGGGCGGGCCTCGACAACGCAGCCCGGCACCAGGTCGAAGCCCGGCAGGTACACGAGGGCGTCCAGCGGGTCGCCGTCCTCGCCGAGGGTGTTCTCGAAGTAGCCGTAGTGCGTGGGGTACTGCATGGAGGTGAAGAGCACGCGGTCCAGGCGCAGGCGGCCGGTCTCGTGGTCGAACTCGTACTTCACGCGGGAGCCCGCGGGGATCTCGATGGTGACGTCGTGCGCCATGACTCTCCTTCGCACAGAGGGTGGGGTGTCCGGGCGGCGCGGCGCCGCCCGGCGGTGCTGCCGTCAGCCTACCGGGGGCGCCCGTCATGATGGACGCATGGGACAGGTGGACACGGGGCGCGCTGGGCGTCGGGATCGACGCACGGAACGCCTCCGGAGCCGCCCGCTCCCCGCCGTCCTCCTGGCCGCGCTCGCGGCCGTCCTGGTCGCCTGCGGGCCCGTGACCGCGCCGCCGGCCCCGTCGAGCACGTCCGCCTCGTCGACGACCGCCGGGCCGACGTCGTCGTCCCCGTCCACCGGCCCCACCGCGGCCCAGGTGGCGGCCGCCGTCGAGCCGGGGCTGGAGACGTCCCCGGGCACCGTCTCCGCTGAGTTCCGCGACCTGGCCACCGGCGAGGTGCTGTACGCGCGGGACGCGGACGAGCCCGTGGCCCCCGCGTCCTCGCTCAAGGTGCTCGCCGCCGCGGCCATCGTCTCCGCCCTGGGTCCTGAGACGACTCTGCAGACCACCGTGGTGGCCCAGCCCACCGCGGACGGCGCGGCCACCGAGCTGGTGCTCGTGGGTGGCGGCGACGTGCTGCTGGGCACGGGCGCCTCGGACTCGAAGCACGTCTCCGGCCGCGCGGGCCTGCGCACCCTCGCGGAGCGGACCGTGGCCGGGCTGGTCGAGGACGGCGTCACCGGGCAGGTGGTGGTCAGCACGGACCTGCGGCTCTTCACGGACCGGACGGCCCTGAACCCGCGCTGGACGTCGGACATCCCGGAGAGCGGCAACATCGCGCCGGTGCAGCCGTTGGCCACCTACGGCGGCCGTGAGGTCCCCGGCACCGGGGAGGACCGCATCGAGGCCCCGGCGCAGTTCGCCGCCCTCACCTTCCAGGCCGCGCTCGACGACGCGGTGGCCGCCTCCGGCGCCGACCTCGAGGTGGGTCTGCGGGACACGATCCCGGCCACCGAGGTGCCGCGCTCCACGGTCCTCGCCGCCGCCCCCGTCGCGGCGGTGGAGTCCGCGTCCGTGGGGGAGCAGGTCGCGTACCTGCTGGCCCACTCGGAGAACCAGGTGGTCGAGGCCCTGGCCCACACGGCCGCGCCCGCCGCCGACCTGCCCGCCACCCACGAGGGCGCCACGCAGCTGCTGACGGCCACCGCCGAGGACCTCGGCGTGGACACCGCCGGGATGGCGCTCGTGGACTCCTCGGGCCTGTCCCCGGACAACCGCGTCAGCGCGGGCCAGCTGGCCGGCGTCGTGGCCGGGGTGGCCCGCACACCCGCCCTGGGCACCGTGCTGGAGGGCCTGCCGCGGCCCGGCGAGGACTCCACCCTGGGCGACCGGTTCCCGGATGCCCCCGCGCGGCAGGCCGTGGCCGCGAAGACCGGCACGCTCGACCAGACGGTCTCCCTCACCGGCACCGTCACCACGACGTCCGGGCGGGTCCTCGCGTTCAGCATCATCTGCTCGGATCTGCAGTGGAAGTTGGAGCCCGCGCGCGCGGCGGTCGATGAGGCCGTCAGCGCCGTCGCCGGGCTCTGATCCGAGGTCCGGGGCCTGTGATCTGATGGAGCCCATGAGCGACGACCACGCGACCGACCGCCCCCGCGCCGCCGCGGACGCCGAGCCGGGCGCCCCCGCCGAGCCGGGCCCCGCCGTCGCCCACCCGGTGGACTGGGCCTTCGCAGCACGGACCGCACGGTCCCTCGCCGCCGCCGGCCCCCGGTTCACGCCGCGGGAGGCGACGCGCGAGGCAGAGGGCCTGCGCGCCGCCGCGGAGGCCGCCGTGCCGCACGTCCACCGCCTGACCGGGCTCGAGGCGGCACGGGACCTGCGCGACTCGCAGGTGCTCGTGGTGGACCGCCCCACCTGGTCGCGCGCCGCCACCCAGTCCTTCGCCACCCTGCTGGACCCCACGTTCGCGCATCTGCGGGACACCCGGCCCCGCGAGCACGCCGCCGCCACCACCCGCGTCACCCGGCACGCCACCGCCCTGGAGATGGGCGGGATCCTCGCCTGGATGTCCGGGAGGATCCTCGGCCAGTACGACCCGTTCATCGCGCTGCCCGGCCCCGGGGGGACGGCGGCCGGCCCCGCCGGCGGACGCCTGCTGCTCGTGGCCCCGAACGTCGCGCAGGTGCGCGCGGAGATCAACGTGGACCCGGCGGACTTCCGCCTCTGGGTGTGCCTGCACGAGCAGACCCACCGCGTGCAGTTCGCGGCCGCGCCCTGGCTGCGCGAGCACCTGCGGGCCGAGATCACGGCGCTCACCGTCGGCCTGTTCGACAAGGCCGAGTCCCTGCCCGAGCGCCTGCGCACCGCGCTCGCGGCGGCGAACCCGCTGGGTCGGGAGGCCGACGCCGGCCGGACTGGGGCGCGGGACGGACACGACGCGCAGGACGCGGCCCCGGCCCGCCCCACGCCGGGCCTGCTCGGTGCGATCCAGGACGAGGAGGACCGGGAGCGCCTGTCCCGGCTGACGGCCGTGATGTCCCTGCTCGAGGGGCACGCGAACGTGGTGATGGACGGCGTCGACTCCTCCGTCGTGTCCTCCGTCAAGACCATCCGCCGCCGCTTCGACGAGCGCGGCGACCGCCGCTCGCCCCTGGACCGCATGCTCCGCCGCGTGCTGGGCATGGACGCGAAGATGGCCCAGTACCGCGACGGCCAGAGGTTCGTGGCCGCCGCCGTGGCCCAGCTCGGCATGGCCGGGTTCAACGTGGTCTGGGACGCCCCCGAGCTGCTGCCGAGCGAGGCCGAGCTCCACGCCCCCGAGACGTGGGTGGCGCGCATCCGTGCCCAGGCCTGAGGCGCGGGACCCGGGGCCGACGCCGGCGGGCGGGGCCGGCGGCCTGCCCGCGGTCGGCGCATGGCCGCCGCGCACCCGCTGGCCCGAGCCCCTGCACCGGGCCGTCGCGGCGGTGCGGGAGGCCCTCGCGGGCGACGGGTCCTGTCGCGCGGATGCCGGGCCGGGCCGGGCGGGGAATCGCCCCCGCGGGCTCGTCGCCCTCTCCGGCGGCGCCGACTCCCTCGCGCTCGCCGTGGCCTGCGCCGTCCTCGTGGGCACCCGGGACGGTGCGCGGCTCGGCCCGATCGGCGCGGCCGTGGTGGACCACGGGCTGCAGTCGGGCAGCGACGCGGTGGCAGCGGCCGCCGCCGACGTCGCCCGCATCCTCGGTCTGACCCCGGTCACCGTCACGCGGGTCGAGGTGGCCCGCACCGGCGACGGCCCCGAGGCCGACGCCCGGCGTGCCCGCCGGGAGGCCCTCGCCGCCGCCGCCCGGGACGCGGGGCAGGGGCGCGCCGCCGTCGTCCTCACCGCCCACACCGCCGACGACCAGGCGGAACAGGTCCTCCTCGGGCTCGCGCGCGGCTCCGGCACGCGGTCCCTCGCGGGGATCCCGGCGCGCGGGACGCTGCCGGGCGGGGCCGCCGTCGCCCGCCCGCTGCTGGGCCTGACCCGGGCGGACACCGAGACGATCTGCCGCTGGGCCGGGCTGACCTGGTTCGAGGACCCGCACAACCGCGATCCCGCGCTGCTGCGTTCGCGGGTCCGCACCCGCGTGCTGCCCGCACTCGAGGACCCCGACGCCGGCCTCGGCCCCGGTGTGCGGGCCGGGCTGGTGCGCACCGCGGCCATCGCGGCCGAGGACGCCGCGGCCCTCGACGCCTGGGCCGGCGACGAGGTCGCCCGGCTGCGTGTCGACCCGCCCGCCCGGGACCCGCGCGTCGTCTCCCTGGACCTGGACGCCCTGGCCGCGCTGCCCGCCGCCGTGCGCCACCGCGTGATCGCGCGCGCCGCCCGCGCCGCGGGAGGGCAGGCCCCGCCCCGCGAACGGATCCTCGCGGCGGACGCCCTCGTGACGGGCGCCCGCGCGGGGGGCACGTCGGCCGGTCCGGTGGAGCTGCCCGGCGGGGTGGCCGCGCATCGGGCGTGTGCCAGACTGGACCTCATCCCCTGCCTGCCCGGTCCCTGACTGCGGCCCGGCCCGGCATTCCCGCACGAGCACTCACCAGGAGCGGCGCATGGACGCACAGGATGTCCAGAACGACCTCAGCCACGTCCTCATGTCCCGCGAGGACGTGCAGGACACGATCACGGACCTGGCCCGCCAGATCGACCGCGACTACGCGGACAAGGACCTGCTCATCGTCGCCGTGCTCAAGGGCGCCGTGATGGTGGTCGCCGACCTCACCCGCGCCCTGCACTCCCACGTGGAGCTGGACTTCATGGCGGTCTCCTCCTACGGCTCCGGCACCAAGTCCTCCGGCGTGGTGCGCATCCTCAAGGACCTCGACGCGGACCTCACGGGCCGGCACGTCCTGATCGTCGAGGACATCATCGACTCCGGCCTGACGCTGTCCTGGCTCAAGGCCAACCTGGAGTCCCGCGGCCCGGCCTCGGTCGAGATCTGCACCCTGCTGCGCAAGCCGGAGGCCATGAAGGTGGACATCGACGTGAAGTACGTCGGGCGGGACATCCCCAACGAGTTCGTGGTGGGCTACGGCCTGGACTACGCGGAGAAGTACCGCAACCTGGACTTCGTGGGCACGCTCGCCCCGCACGTCTACAGCTGACCGGGGGCCCGGCCCGGAGTGGCCAGGCCAGGTGTGACCGACCTGTCACGTGAGCGGTCGCTCTGAGGTGCCATTCACGCCCCATTCCGACTCCTTGCGTGACAGGTCGCCGGCGTCCCCGAGGTGACGGCGCACCTCCACGATCACGCGCGTGAATCCGCGGCGAGCGTCGGAGGAGGACACGGTGATGTTCCGGCAGCCCCGTCGCTCGAAGGCCGCGTTGCGCTGCACGTCACGGTCGATCTGGCGATCCGCGCCGTGGTGGCCGCCGTCGTAGTGCAGGGCCACTCTCGCCTGCCGATAGCCCAGGTCCGCCGTCGCGGGGTGGTGCAGGGAGAACTCCGGGTCCCAGACCTCGAGCTGCAGTGCGGGCTCGGGGAGCCCGGCGGCCCTCAGCGCGAGCCGCAGCCGCGTCTCCTTCGGCGAGTGCGCCCCCACCCGGACCAGTGTGGCGGCGGTGCGGAGCCGTCGTCGTCGGTTGTGCGCGGACGGGCTCGCTTCGGCCGCCTGGGCCAGGGCCGCCCGGGTCCGCTCGGCGGCGTCCGGGCCGCCGGACAGCTGCGCCCGGCGGACGAGATGGTCGCCGAGGATGACGAGCTCGTCGTCGTCGAGCAGGGCCGAGAGGTCGACCCAGAGACGGGGCGGGGCGGTGACGTACCAGGCCAGGCCGCCGATCCGCACGCGCTCCACGTCCGCGGGCGGGAGCGCTGTTCGGTGGGAGGTGACGCCGGGGAGGGAGAGCTGGCCACGGTCTCGCGGGCGGCTCACGTGGACGTCGTCCCCCGCGTCCAGTCGCTCCGGCAGCCAGATCTCCCGGGCGCGGGCCGCGGTCTGGTGCGACACCACCGTGGTGGCGCGGTGCCGGGCGAGTCGCAGCAGGAGCTCGTGTTGGGTGGCCGAGAGCGGGGTGCTCCACCGGTAGGGGGAGGAGCCGGCCGCGGGGCGCTCGACGGCGGCCGGGGTGACCTCACGCCGGCGGTAGAGGCCCCGGGCGAGGCGTTCGACGTCGGAGCGACGCAGCCGGTTGAGGTCGATGCCGGCGGCCCTCGCCTGCGCGGCGGTGAAGGGGCCGTGA
Organism: Micrococcus sp. H39-S4; assembly: GCF_027158145.1. Taxonomy (NCBI): domain Bacteria; kingdom Bacillati; phylum Actinomycetota; class Actinomycetes; order Micrococcales; family Micrococcaceae; genus Micrococcus; species Micrococcus sp. H39-S4. Next base: position 158,596 of record NZ_JAPVLT010000003.1, on the reverse strand, counting down.
AGCAAGGCCGCGGGAAGCGGGGCGGGGTGACGCATGGTGCCAGCCTGGCGCGGTAAAGCGGGCGGCGTCCTGAGCCGCCGCCGGCCTGGGGAGGGATGCGGGTGCACGGGGGTCTGTGCAGGCGGGGACGCAGGGGCGCGGTCGCAGCGCCAGCGTTCCTGTCACGCGAGCGGTCGCTCTGAGGTGCGATCCACGCGCCATTCCGACCCCCCGCATTCCCGGTGGGCGTCAGGACGGCGCTGGCCGACGCCGACCCCGGCCGACCGCCCGCGCCCTGTCCACCTGACGCGAACAGTCAGCGGCCACCCGGGCCGGGCCGGTACCGTGGGGGCTTGACCCGGGCGCGACGTCGGCCCTTCGCCGGCCCCGGCCGCACGGCGGCCGCCCCGGGCAGCCCGGCCCCCGCGGCAGACCAGGAGACACTCGGACCGTGAAGAAGCTGTTCAACAAGCCCTACGTCTGGATCCTGCTGGGCCTGCTGGTCCTCGCCGTCGCGATCCCGCTGACCACGTCACAGAGCGGCCGCACCATGGTGGACACCAACGTGGGCATGGCCCTGCTGAAGGACGACAAGGCCGCGCAGGCCCGCGTGGTGGACGGGGACCAGCGCGTGGACCTCACCCTGCGTGAGCCCTACAAGCAGGACGACCGGGACCTCGGCAAGGAGGTCTACTTCTACTTCGCCAGCGCGCGCGCCACGGACGTGGTCACCGCGGTGGACGACTCGGCCCTGGACGGCTACACGGACGAGCCGGTGCGGAGCAACTGGTTCCTCTCGCTGCTCGGCTTCATGGTCCCGTTCCTGCTCATCGCACTGCTGTTCTGGTTCCTGATGTCCCGCATGCAGGGCGGCGGCGGCAAGGTCATGCAGTTCGGCAAGTCCCGCGCCAAGCTGATCAACAAGGACAACCCGGACGTGCTGTTCAAGGACGTCGCGGGCGCGGACGAGGCGGTGGAGGAGCTCCAGGAGATCAAGGAGTTCCTCACCGTGCCGGACCGCTTCCGCGCGGTGGGCGCCAAGATCCCCAAGGGCGTGCTGCTCTACGGCCCGCCCGGCACGGGCAAGACCCTCCTGGCCAAGGCCGTGGCCGGTGAGGCCGGCGTGCCGTTCTACTCGATCTCCGGCTCGGACTTCGTGGAGATGTTCGTGGGTGTCGGCGCCTCGCGCGTGCGCGACCTCTTCGAGCAGGCCAAGTCCAACGCCCCCGCCATCATCTTCGTGGACGAGATCGACGCCGTCGGCCGGCACCGCGGCGCAGGCATCGGCGGCGGCAACGACGAGCGCGAGCAGACCCTGAACCAGATGCTCGTGGAGATGGACGGCTTCGACGCCTCCACGAACGTCATCATGATCGCCGCGACCAACCGCCCGGACGTCCTGGACCCGGCGCTGCTGCGCCCGGGCCGCTTCGACCGCCAGATCCCCGTGGACGCCCCGGACCTCGAGGGCCGCGCCAGGATCCTCGAGGTGCACGCGCAGGGCAAGCCGATCGCCCTGGACGTGGACCTGCGCTCCCTGGCCAAGCGCACCCCCGGCTACACGGGCGCGGACCTGGCCAACGTGATCAACGAGGCCGCGCTGCTCACGGCGCGCTCGAACAACAACGTGATCGACAACCACGCCCTGGACGAGGCCGTGGACCGCGTGATGGCCGGCCCGCAGAAGCGCACCCGCCTGATGAACGAGCACGAGCGCAAGGTCACCGCCTACCACGAGGGCGGCCACGCGCTCGTCGCGGCCGGGCTGCGCAACTCCGCCCCGGTCACCAAGATCACGATCCTGCCCCGCGGCCGCGCCCTGGGCTACACGATGGTGGTCCCGGAGGACGACAAGTACTCCGTCACCCGCAACGAGCTCCTGGACCAGCTCGCGTACGCGATGGGCGGGCGCGTGGCGGAGGAGATCGTGTTCAAGGACCCGTCCACGGGCGCCGCGAACGACATCCAGAAGGCCACGGACACGGCCCGCAAGATGGTCACCGAGTACGGCATGTCCGCCAAGGTGGGCGCCGTCAAGCTCGGCGGCGGCAGCTCCGAGCCCTTCGTGGGCGGTGCCCCCGGCGGCTCCTCCCGCGAGTACTCCGAGGAGCTCGCGTACCTGGTGGACGCCGAGGTCCGCACCCTGCTGGACCAGGCCCACGCCGAGGCCCACTGGGTGCTCACGGAGAACCGGGACGTCCTGGACCGGCTGGCCTACGAGCTGCTCGAGAAGGAGACGCTCACCCAGGAGGCCATCGCCGCCATCTTCGCGGACGTCCGCAAGCGGCCCGAGCGCGGCGTGTGGCTGGCCTCGGACGACCGGCTCCCGCAGGACATCCCGCCCGTCCTCTCCCCCTCCGAGCGCCGCTCGCGCCACGACGGCGGGGAGCAGACCCCCGTCGGCGTCGAGGGCACCACGGTGCCGGTGCGTCCGGAGGGTGCGCCGCCGTCGTCGCTGGGCGGGGACGCGGCCGGCCCCGGCCTGCCGCCGCACGGCGGTCCGAGCAACACGCCGGGCCCCGGCGAGGGACCGACCTTTTGACCGCGCAGGAGGCCCGCATGACAGCCCACACCCCCGACGACGCCGTCCCCGGCACGTTCGACCCGGACTCGACCGCGGTCGACCGGCCCCGCATCGAGGCGGCGGTGCGGGAGATCCTGCTGGCGATCGGCGAGGACCCGGACCGCGAGGGCCTGGCGGACACCCCGGCGCGGGTGGCCAAGGCGTACGCGGAGTTCTTCGCGGGCCTGCACCAGAGCCCGGACCAGGTGCTCGGCACCACGTTCGACATCGCGCACGAGGAGCTCGTGCTCGTGAAGGACATCCCGTTCTACTCGACGTGCGAGCACCACCTGGTGCCGTTCCACGGCGCCGCGCACATCGGCTACATCCCCTCCGCCGAGGGCCGCGTGACGGGGCTGTCCAAGCTGGCCCGTCTCGTGGAGCTGTACGCGCGGCGTCCGCAGGTGCAGGAGCGGCTGACCACGCAGGTGGTGGAGGCGCTCATGGAGCACCTGGCCCCGCGCGGGGCGATCGTGGTGGTGGAGGCCGAGCACATGTGCATGTCCATGCGCGGCGTGCGCAAGCCGGGCGCGAAGACCGTCACCTCGGCGGTGCGCGGCCAGCTGCGGGATCCGTCCACGCGCTCCGAGGCGATGAGCCTCATCATGCACGGCTGAGGACCACCGACGGCGGAGGAGGACACGTGGACGAGAGCATCGACGCGGCGGCGCGGGAGGCGAACCGCGCCCTGCTGGGGCGGCTGCCCGCGGGCCGGACCCTGGTCATGGGCATCCTCAACGTCACCCCTGACTCGTTCTCGGACGGCGGGGAGCACGCCACCGTCCGCGCGGCCGTCGAGCACGCCCGGCGCATGGTCGCGGACGGCGCGGACATCGTGGACGTGGGCGGGGAGTCCACCCGCCCCGGGGCCCGCGCCGTGCCGCCGGCCGAGGAGCAGGAGCGCATCCTGCCCGTGATCGAGGCGCTGCTGGCCGAGGACGTCGTCCTCTCCGTGGACACGCGCCACACCGCCACCGCCCGGGCTGCCCTGGCGCTGGGGCCGGTGATCGTCAACGACGTCTCCGGCCTCGCCCACGAGCCGGATATGCCGGCGCTGATCGCCGCGTCGGGCGCGCCGTACATCCTCATGCACAACCGCGGGAACCCGCAGACCATGGACGGGCTGGCCGTCTACGAGGACACCGTCCCGGACGTCGTGTGCGAGCTGCGGGACGTGGCCGGCCGCTTCCTCGCCGCGGGCGTCGAGCCCGCGCAGCTGATCGTCGACCCGGGCCTGGGCTTCGCGAAGGCCGGCGAGCAGAACTGGGAGCTGCTGCGCGGCCTCGAGTGGCTCCGCGCCATGGGCCACCCGGTGCTCGTCGCCGCCTCGCGCAAGCGGTTCCTGGGCACGCTGCTGGCGGACGACGACGGCACCCCGGCCCCGCCCGCCGCGCGCGACGCCGCCACCGCGGCCATCTCCGCCCTCGCCGCCGCCCAGGGCGCGTGGGGCGTGCGCGTGCACGACGTGCGCGCCAGCGCCGACGCCGTCCGCGCCGCCGCCGCCTGGGTCGGGGCGCACGCCCCGGGTGAGCCCGTCTCCGAGGACGTGCTGCCGTGAGCGCCCGGGACCGCATCCGCCTGGCCGGGCTGTCCGCCGTCGGGCACCACGGGGTCTTCGACCACGAGCGCCGGGACGGGCAGCCGTTCGTCACGGACGTCGTCCTCCACCTCGACGCCGGCCCCGCCGCGGCCGACGACGACCTCGCGCGCACCGCCAACTACGCCGAGGTCGCGGACACCGTGGTCCGCCTCGTCACCGGGGAGCCGGTGGACCTGATCGAGACCCTCGCCGACCGGATCGCCCGCGCCGTCCTCGCCGAGCAGCCCGTGGTGGCCGCCGTCGAGGTCACCGTGCACAAGCCGCAGGCGCCCATCCCGCACGACTTCGCGGACGCCGCCGTCACCGTGCACCGCACCCGGGAGGACCTCGCGTGAGCACCGTCGACTGGTCGCACCCGGCCGAGGGCCCCGCGCCCATCCCCGAGCTGGGCGCCCGCCCGGACGCGCCCGTCGCGGCCGTGCTGGCCCTCGGCGCCAACCTGCGCGAGCCCGCGCAGACGCTCGACGCCGCCGTCGCCGCCCTGTCCGCGCTGCCGCACATCACGGACGTCCGGGCCTCGCCCCGGGCCGTCACCACACCCGTGGGCGGGCCGCCGGGCCAGCCCGACTACCTCAACCAGGTGGTCACGCTGCGCACGGACCTCGCGCCGTGGGAGCTGCTCGCGGTGGCGCACCGGCTCGAGCAGGACCACCATCGGCGGCGTGAGGTCCGCTGGGGCGCGCGCACCCTGGACGTGGACGTGATCGCCTACGGAGACGTGCGCAGCGACCACCCGGACCTCACCCTGCCGCACCCCCGCGCGGCCGAGCGGGCCTTCGTGCTGCTGCCGTGGCTGTGGCTCGACGCGGACGCCACGCTCGCCGGCACGCCCGTCGCCGACCTCGCCGCCGTCGCCGCGGACGCCCCCGGGGTGCGCCGTCAGGAGCCCGAGCGGCACCGGCTGCTGGCCGGCACCGACGACGTCGCCCCGCTCCGCCCCGCGCGCCCGGACGCCCTCGGGAGGGAGGCCACGTGATCGCGCTGCGCTCCGGGTGGACCCTGCTCGTGGTGCTGGTGGCCGCCGTGCTCGGCTGGCTGGCCGGGCTCGCCGCGCCGTCCCTGGGCTGGCCGGCGCCCGTGGTGGGCCGCAGCGGCCTGATCACCGTGGCCGCGGTCTCCGTGCTGTGCCTCGCGCTGGGCTGGCGGGTGCGCCGCGACCGGGAGAAGCCCGCCGCCGCGCGGATGGACCCGCTCGCCGCGGCCCGCACCCTCGTGCTCGGCCAGGCCTCCGGCTTCGCGGGAGCGGCCCTCGGCGGGTGGCACGCCGGGGTGGCGGTGCAGGTGCTGCTGCGGGCCGGCGTGGAGGCACCGACCGTGCGGGAGGCCGCCCTGCAGGCCGTCGGCGGCCTCGTCCTGCTGGTGGTGGGGCTGATCGTCGAACGGTGGTGCCGGATCCCGCCTGAGGAGGATGCGCCCGAGGGCGGTCGTGGGCAGGATGGGTCCCCGGGCCGACCGGCCCGTCCCGAGACGGAAGGAGGGTATGCCCGTGCCCGGCATTGACCTGAGCGGCGTGGCCTTCACGCCGGCCTCGCCGCGGCTGGCGACGGTGAAGCTCATCGCCACGACCATCGGCCACCTGATCTGGCTCGCCGCGTTCTCCGTGCCGCTGATCCTCAAGCTCACCGGCCCGTGGGCGGGGATGGCCGCGTGGGTCGCGTGGGGGCTGCCGGCCGTCGTCGTCGTGTCCTGGATCGTGGACCTGATCCTGATCCCGCGGCGCGTGCGCGCGATGGGCTGGGCCGAGCGCGAGGACGACGTCCTGTGGCGCGAGGGCATCCTGTTCCGCAGCGTGCACGCGGTGCCGTACGGCCGCCTGCAGTACGTGGACGTGTCGGACGGTCCGCTGCTGCGCCGGGTCGGGCTGCAGACCCTCACCCTGAAGACCGCCGCCGCGGGCGGGGACGTCACCCTGGAGGGCGTGCCCCGCGAGAGGGCCGAGGAGCTGCGCGAAGTCCTCATGGCGCGCGGCCAGGCGCGGCTGGCGGGCCTGTGAGCGCGGCCGCCCCGCCCCCCGCCGACGACGCCGGCTGGGTCCGCGTCCACCCCGCCTCGCCCTGGGTGCGGGGCTGGACCTTCCTGCTGCTGATCCTGTTCTTCGCGGGCCGCAACGCGGTGGAGGACTTCGCGGCGGGCCGGCTCAGCGGGGAGGACGCCCCGGGCGGCGGCGACGGCAGCCTGCTCGTGGCCGGCGGCATCCTGCTGGGGGTCACCCTGCTGATCAGCCTCGTGTTCTTCTTCTCCTGGTGGTTCACCCGGTTCCGCTGCGGGGAGGACCGGATCGAGCTGCGCCAGGGCTGGCTCTTCCGCAGCCGCCGGCAGATGCGCTACGACCGCATCCAGGCGGTGGACCTGCAGCACCCCCTCGTGGCTCGGCTGCTCGGGCTGGCCACGGTGAAGGTCGAGGCGGCCGACGGCGGCGAGTCCGCGCTCGAGCTGTCCTTCCTGCGCCGCGCCGAGGCCGAAGCGGTGCGCCGGGAGATCCTGGACCGCGCGTCGGGGATGCTCGGGGGAGCCGGGGCGGACGCGTCCGCGCCGGAGCGGGCGGCCGAGCCCGGCCTCCCCGACGCCGACGCCGCGGACGCGGACGCCGGCGAACTCATGCTGCAGGTGCCCGCGGGGCGGCTCCTCGGCTCCGTCCTGCTCTCCGGAGGTGTGCTGGGGGTGCTGGCCGGGTCCCTGATCTGGCTGGGCGGCCTCGCCCTCGTGGTCGCGCTGCTGCCCGAGGCGGTGCTGGACGAGGGGGAGACCCTGACCGGGATCGGCGCGGCCGCGTCCCTGCCCGCCCTGTTCTCCGTGGCCGGCGTCGCGTGGTCCCGGCTGAACGCCGGCTGGGGTTTCCAGGTGCGCCGCTCCACCGACGGGCTGCGACTGCGGCACGGGCTCACCGAGACCACCCACCAGACCGTCCCGCCGGGGCGGGTGCAGGGGGTGACCGTCTCCCAGCCCCTGTTCTGGCGGCCCTTCGGCTGGTATCGGGTGAACATGGCGGTGGCCGGTTACCTGCAGGAGTCCGACGGCGCCCGGGACGTGGCGCTGCCCGTCGGCCCGTGGGAGGACGTGCTCCGCGTCCTCACGGTCGTGGCACCGGACCCGGGCCTGGACGGTGATGCGCGTGCCGCGCAGGGGCTGACCCCCGCCGGGCTCATACACCTCGGCGTGCACGGCTCCGGCACGGAGGGGGGCTTCCAACACGTGCCGCGGCGCGGCAGGTGGTGGTTCAACTGGTTCGCCTGGCGGCGGACCGGCTTCACGACGACGCGGTCCCTGCTGGTGGTGCGCAGCGGCTGGCTGAACCGCCGGCTGCAGACCCTCCAGCACGAGCGCATGCAGGCGGCCGAGCTGGCGCAGGGCCCGGTGCAGCGACGCCTGGGTCTGGCCACGGTGCGCGTGTGGGTCGCGGGGGTGAAGGCCGTGGTCCGCGACCTCGACGAGGACGTGGCCGTGGACCTGTACGCCCGGGAGGCCCGGCACGCGGCCGTCTCGCGTCGCCTCGCCGACCGCGACCAGTGGATGCGCCCCGAGGAACTGGCCCGCTTCGAGCAGCGCACGCGCGAGGTCGCGGCCACCGAGGTGGGCCGCCGCGAACTGGCGCGGGCCGGCGTCGGCGGCGGCGCCGTCGTCGGGGAGGAGAGCGGGGCGGACATCCCCGCCGTGCGCAGCGAGGAGGAGCGATGACCGGCGGACTCGACCTGAGCCTGGACCCGCACGACCCGGCGCAGCGGCCCGGGCGGCTGGGCGTCGGCGTGGTGAGCGCGGGCCGTGTGGGGGCCGTGCTGGGCTCGGCGCTGCGGGCGGCGGGCCACACGATCACGGGCGTGCACGCCGTCTCCGAGGCCTCGCGGGACCGCGCGGAGATGCTCCTGCCGGGCGTGCCCGTCCTGGAGATCCCCGAGATCCTGCGCCGCTCCGAGATGGTCGTCTTCGCCGTCCCGGACGACGCGCTGGGCGAGCTCGTGGCCGGCCTGGCCGCCGCGGGCCACGTGCAGACCGGCCACCTGCTCGTGCACACCTCCGGCCGCTACGGGGTGGGGGTGATGGAGCCGGTGCGCGCGCACGGGGCGATCCCCCTGGCGATCCACCCGGCCATGACGTTCACGGGGCTGAGCCTCGACGTCGCCCGGCTGCAGGACTGCGTGTTCGGCGTGACCGCGGACCCCGTGGTGCTGCCCGTGGCCCAGGCGCTCGTGGTGGAGATGGGCGGCGAGCCCGTGGTCGTGAAGGAGGCCGACCGGGCGGCCTACCACCTGGCGCTGTCCCACGGGTCGAACCACCTGGTGACGCTGACGGCGCAGGCCCGCCAGATCCTCGAGACGATCGGGGTGGCCGACCCGGTGCGGGTGCTGCGCTCACTGATGACCGCCGCGCTGGAGAACGCGCTCACGGACGGCGACGGCGCCCTCACCGGCCCCGTGGCCCGCGGTGACGTCGACACGCTGCGGACCCACCGTGAGACCCTCGGGGAGCTCGAGGCCGGGGGACTGCCCCCGGACGTGCGGGCCGTGTGGGAGACCCTCGCCCGCGCGACGACCGACCGCGCCGAGACCCGCGGCACCCTGCGCGCGGACACGGCGGCGCGGCTGCGAGAGGTCCTCGACGACTCCGACGACCCCCACGACGACTGACCGACCCCCCGCCGCCCCCGCCCCCCGCTTTCGTTCGGGAAACGGCGGGTCCCGGACCGTTTTCGTTCGGGAAACGGCGGGTCCGGGGCCGCGCCCCGGCCGTCAGAGGCGGCCGTCGCGGATCGCGGCGACGACGCCGTCTGCTGCGTCCTCGATCTGCCGGTACATCTCCTCGAACTGCGGCCGCGGACACCCGTACGGATCGGGGACCTCGCGCACCCCGGCGCTGTCCGCATCCGACGCGAACTCGCCCATCAGGTGGATCCGGTCCCGCTGCTCGTCCGTGGTCGCGAGCCGCCGCGCGTCGGCGAGGTTGGCCTCGTCCATCACCAGGATCAGGTCGGCCTCGTCCACGAGGTCGGCGGACAGCTGCACCCCCACCGTCGGGAACTCGTAGCCCAGTTCGCCGCCGACCTCGCGGGTGAGGTGATGCGGCCGGGCGCCCACGTGCTCGTCGGACGTGCCGGCGGAGGTGACCTCGACGTCGTCGAGACCGGCCTCCGCGAGCTTGCGGTTCAGCACGGCCTCGGCGGCGGGCGAGCGGCAGATGTTCCCCAGGCAGACGGTCATGATGCGCATGGGGCCAGTGTCTCAAGTCCGGTCGGGGGCGGCGGACGACGACGGCCCGCACGCTCGCCTCGTCGCTGGCGGCACGACATCGGGCGCGTCCACGAGTGCTCCCGCTGGGGGATCGCAGGCCTCCGGCGGTGTGTCCCCCCGGTTCCTCGCCGTTTCTCGAACGAAAGCGCTGCGACACGCCGCCGCTTCTCGAACGAAAGCGCGGCCGGCACCGTTTGTTCCGGCGACGGTGGCGCCCGGCGCGCCTGGCAGGATGGAGGCCATGACCGACCAGCCCGAGATGAGCCCCCTGACCGAGCCCGAGCGGGAGTGGGTGCGCGTCCGTCGCGACTTCGCCGCGCAGGAGGGCGTGGACCACCTGGACCTGGACGCGGTCGCCGCGTACTACGACGCCGTGCTGGCCCGCTCGCAGGCCGAGGCCGAGGAGCTGGACCCCGAGGAGCTGGCGGTGCTGCTGGACGTCGTCGCGGTGCTGCTCGGCGAGCACCTGGGTGCGCGCCACGGCATGCAGTGGGTGACGGTCGCGGATGAGGAGGGGCCCGCCCTCGCGCTGCGGGACACCCTCTCGGACGCCGTCGTCTTCCCGCAGCCGGTGGTCGGCCAGAGCTGGAACCACCAGGCCACGGGGGAGTGGATGGGCGGGTACGTCGACTGGCTCGGCGAACAGCTCCAGCAGATCCGGGCCGACGCCGGCACGCGGCCCGGCGCCTGAGGCGCGGCGGGCACCGGGGCGGCCCGCCGTCGACGCCACCACCCCGCCGCCCTCCGTGTTGCCCGGATCACGTGCGGGCCGATAGAAACGAACGCATGACCTCCACCCCGGACACCCCGGCCGCCCCCGCCACCCCCTTCCACGACCTCGACGCCTTCACCGCGCTGCCGCGCGTCGCCGGTCTCACCCTCAGCCCGGACGGCGCCCGCCTGGTGACCACCGTCGCCGCCCGGGACGCAAAGGGCACCGGCTACGCCACCGCCCTCTGGGAGGTCGACCCCGCGGGCAAGCGCCCCGCCCACCGCCTGACCCGCTCCCGCGAGGGCGAGGCCGGCGCGCAGTTCGCCGCGGACGGCACCCTCTTCTTCACCTCCGCCCGTCCCGACCCCGCCGACGCCGAGGCCGAGAAGCGCAGCGCCCTGTGGGCCCTGCCGGCCCGGGGCGGCGAGGCGCGCGTGGTGCTCTCCCGCCCGGGCGGCGTCGCCGCGGTCACGTGCGCCTCTGCGGCGGACCGCGTGGTCGTCACGGCGGACCGGCTGCTCGGCGCCACCACCGAGGCCGAGCACGCGGCCCTCGCGCAGACCCGCAAGGACGCCGGTGTGGACGCCATCCTGCACACCGGCTACCCCATCCGCTTCTGGGACCACGACCTCGGCCCCGCCCGCCCCGAGCTCTTCGTCCTCGAGCCCGGCCCGGACCCGCAGGGTGAGCCCGCCACGGACGCCGACGCCGCCGAGCCCGGCCCCGCCGCCTCCGGCCTGGCTCCCGAGGCCGACGACGTGGCGCACCACCTGCGCCACGTCTCCGGATTCCCGCGCTCCCACGCGTTCGGGATCGGCGCGCAGGTGGCCCCGGACGGCTCGTTCCTGCTCACCACGGCCGCCACCGCCGAGGCTCGCGGCAACGTGCGCGAGGGCACGGTGGTGCGCGTGGACCTGGCCACGGGCGAGCACCGCGTCCTGCACGACGTCCCCGGTGAGGACGTGGCCGTCGGCCCCGTCAGCCATGACGGCACGCGCGCCGTCGTCGTCCGCACCCCCGACTCCACCCCGCACTCCGCCGTGCACCCGCGCCTGTACGTGATGGACACGGCCACGGGCCAGACCACGCCCCTGGCCCACGGCTGGGACCGCTGGGCCGACGTCGTCGCGTGGCTGCCGGACGACTCCGCGGTGATCGCGCTCGCGGACTCCGAGGGCCGCCGCCCGGTGTTCCGCATCGAGGTGGCCACCGGCGCCGTCGCGCAGGTGACCCGGGAGGACGAGGCGTGGACCGACATCGTGCTCTCCCCGGACGGGGCCACGGCCTACGGCGTCCGCTCCTCCTACCTGTTCCCGCCGGAGGTGGCGCGGATCGACCTGGCCACGGGCGAGACCACGCGCCTGCCGAACCCCGTGGAGCGCCCCGCGATCCCGGGCACCCTCGAGGACGTGGAGACCGTCGCCGAGGACGGCACGCACGTGCGCGGCTGGCTCGTGCTCCCCGAGGGGGAGGCGCCGGCCGGCGGTCACCCGCTGCTGCTGTGGATCCACGGCGGGCCCCTGGGCTCGTGGAACGCGTGGAGCTGGCGCTGGACCCCGTGGATCATGGCGGCGCGCGGCTACGCGGTGCTGCTGCCGGACCCGGCGCTGTCCACGGGCTACGGCCAGGACTTCATCGAACGCGGCTGGGGCCGCTGGGGCCAGGCGCCCTACACGGACCTGATGGCGCTCACGGACGCCGTCGTGGCGCGTGAGGACGTCGACGGCGACCGCACCGCCGCCATGGGCGGCTCGTTCGGCGGCTACATGGCGAACTGGGTGGCCGGGCACACCGACCGGTTCCGGTGCGTGGTCACGCACGCCTCGCTGTGGGCGCTGGACGGCTTCGGCCCGACGACGGACGCCGCGTTCTACTGGGCCCGCGAGATGGACGAGCAGATGCAGCAGGAGAACTCTCCGCACCGGTTCGTGGGCGAGATCGTCTCCCCGATGCTCGTCATCCACGGCGATAAGGACTACCGCGTGCCGATCGGCGAGGGGCTGCGCCTGTGGTCGGACCTGCTGGCGAAGTCCGGGCGGCCGGCCGCCGCGGACGGCACCACCGACCACCGGTTCCTCTACTTCCCCCACGAGAACCACTGGATCCTCGCCCCGCAGCACGCGAAGGTCTGGTACGAGGTCGTCCTCGGCTTCCTGGGCGAGCACGTCCTCGGCGACAGCGCCCCGACGGCCCCGGAGACGCTGGGACTGACGCGGCCGTCGTCGACGGCGGGCTGAGTCGCCGGGCCCGGTGCCGCGCATCGTGACGGGCGGCTGAACCTCTCCGATCAGCCGCCCGTCACCGGCTGTTCACCGGACGGGCCGGCTGTGGCCGGAGGGGGGCCACCCGGCCGACACCCGGATCTGGCCCACTGGAGCGGTCATCCCCCCCGGAAAGGACCGTTCCATGACCTCCGTCCGTCGTCACGCCGCCCGCGGCCTCGTGGCCCTCGCCGCCGCCGTCGCCGTCAGCGCCCCGCTGGCCGCCCCGGCCGTCGCCGCCCCCGCCGCAACGGAGACCCCGGCCGCCGCGCAGTCCGTCACGGGCAAGCCCGTAGTGCGTCCCGACGTCGTGGGTCATCGTGGTGCCTCCGGCTACCGCCCCGAGCACACCCTGGCCGCCTACGAGCTGGCCGCCGCCCAGGGCGCGGATGTGATCGAGCCGGACCTGGTCTCCACCAAGGACGGCGTGCTCGTGGTCCGCCACGAGAACCTGATCGACGGCACCACGGACGTCGCCCAGCGACCCGAGTTCGCGGACCGCAGGACCACCAAGGTCGTCGACGGCGTGGCCCTCACCGGCTGGTTCACCGAGGACTTCACCCTCGCCGAGCTCAAGACCCTGCGCGCCAAGGAGCGCCTGCCGCAGGTCCGCCCCGAGTCCGCGTCCTACGACGGCCGGTACCAGGTGCCCACCTTCGAGGAGGTGCTCGAGCTGCGGGAGCGCCTCTCGGCCCGGCACGGCCGCGAGATCGGCGTCATCCCCGAGATCAAGCACCCCACCTACTTCGACTCCATCGGCCTGTCCATGGAGGAGCGCGTCGTCGAGCTGCTCGACGAGCACGGCCTGAACAAGCGCAACGCCCCCGCCACCGTGCAGTCCTTCGAACTCGCCAACCTGCGCGATCTCAACGAGAACCTCGGCCTCAAGGCCGAGACGGTGTTCCTCTCCAGCGTCACCGGCGCACCCTATGACTCCGTGGCCGCCGGCGACGAACTCCGCGACTACGACTTCTACGAGACCGCCGCGGGCATGCGCGAGATCCGCGCGGCCGGCGTCGACACGCTCGGCCCGGCCTTCGCGCAGATCATCACCAAGGAGAAGGACGGCTCGATGGGCGAGGAGACCGCGTTCGTCTCCCTCGCCCACCGCGCGGGCCTCGAGGTGGTGCCGTACACCTTCCGCGCCGAGAACCAGTTCCTCTACACGGAGTTCCGCTCCTCCACGGACCGGAACGCACAGGGCGACATGGTCGGCATGATCCAGCCGTTCCTCGACGCCGGCATCGACGGCTTCTTCACCGACCACCCCGACCTCGGCGTGCAGGCCGTGGACGTCTGGATGCAGGGCAAGAAGGAGCACCCGGGCCGGGGCGTCGGCAAGACCGCCCAGCGGGGCCTGAAGGTGCGCTGACCCCGTCCCGACCGGAGACGACGCCGTCGCGCCGCCCGGCCCGGTGGGGGGCGCGGCGGCACGCGTGTTGCGTCGACCGATCCCGGCGGACCCGAGGTCTTCCGGCAGGGTCCCTGCGGTGCTTACCTTGGCGCTCAAGACCGGTGGACCCGGTGACGTGGACGGCCAGAAGGGCCGGCCATGAGGGACGCCGACCCGGACGAAGGAAGGCACAGCATGACGACGAACACGCCGAAGAACGCCCACGGCTCCTCAGCCGAGGGCCGTGACGCCAAGGACCAGGCGAAGGGCAAGGCCCAGCAGGCCGCGGGCGAGGCCCAGGGCCAGGCGAAGGCCGTGGCCCACGACGCCAAGGACAAGGCCCAGGACCTCGCGGCCACCGCCAAGCACGAGGCCGGCCAGGTGAAGGACGAGGCCGCTGACCAGGTGCAGTCGCTGGTCGGCTCCGCCCAGGAGCAGGTCGGCGCGCAGGTGCAGACCCAGCAGGAGCGGCTCGCGGGCCAGGTGCGCAGCTACACCGACGACCTGCACCGCGTGGTCTCCGGTGAGCAGCCGCAGACCGATTTGGTGCGCCAGGGCGTCGCCTCGGTGGCGGACCGTGCCGAGGCCCTGACCCAGCGCCTGGAGACCGCTTCCCCGCAGGACCTGCTGCAGGACGTGCGCGGCTTCGCCGCTCGCCGTCCGGGCACGTTCCTGGCCCTCGCCCTGGGCGCCGGGCTGGTGGCCGGTCGACTGACGCGCGGCATCCGCGACGCCGCCCAGCCCGACTCCACCGCCTCCACCTCGCCGCGCCGTCACGAGACCCGTCCGGACGCGGTGCACGCGGACGTGACTCCGCACCACCTGGACTCGCAGGCCCCGGCCTACTCGAGCGATTCGCTCTCCCAGGCCGACGGCCGCGTCGCGGACGGCGCCGGGCCCCGCCGCGCGGCCGGCGTCGGGGACGTCCCGTACGGCACGCAGGCACCGGTCCAGCAGGGCCTGACCGCCGAGCGGCCGTTCGACCAGACCCGGCCCGGGGGTGACGCATGAGCACCGCCCACGAGCCGTTCCGCGACGCGACGCCGCACTCCGGCGCGCACACCCCGCCGCCCACGCAGGCGGAGTTCCGCGCCGAGCACGAGAGCCTCGGCGAGATGTTCCAGAGCCTGTCGGCCAAGCTGTCGACGCTGGTCAGCCAGGAGATCGCCCTGGCCAAGGCCGAGGCCACCGAGTCCGCGAAGAAGGCCGGCAAGGGGGCGGGGCTGCTGGCCGGCGCCGCCGTCGGCGGCTTCTTCCTGCTGATGTTCCTGTCCCTCGCCCTGATGCACCTGCTCGACGTGTTCCTGCCGATCGGCTGGGCCGCGCTGATCGTGGCCGTGCTGTGGGGCGTCGTGGCGGCCGTGCTGGCCGTGCAGGGCAAGAAGGACATCGAGAAGATCAAGGGTCTGCCGCAGACCCAGGAGACGCTTCAGGAGATCCCCGAGACCCTGAACCCCGCGAAGGAGACGCGATGACCACGAGCAACAACCCCGATGAGATCCGCGCCGACATCGAGCGTACGCGCCGCGAGCTCGGCCAGGACGTGGACGCCCTCGCCGAGAAGGTGAGCCCCACGAAGGCCGTGTCCCGGCAGACCAACCGCATCAAGGACGGCTTCATCCACGCGAAGGAGAACATCATGGGCTCCCCGGAGCAGCACCGCCACGAGCCCTCGCTGGGCGATCGCGCCCACGGGGTGATCGACGACGCCCGGGCCTCCGCGTACGACGCTGCCGGCCAGGCCCAGGACCGCCTGGGCGATGCCGGCGACCGCGTGTCCGAGTGGGCCGACGACGCCCAGCTCGCCCTGCAGCAGGCCCCGGCTCAGCTGCGCGGCCGCACCGCGGGCAACCCGCTGGCCGCCGGGCTGATCGCCTTCGGCGCCGGCCTGCTGCTCAGCTCGCTGATCCCCGCCTCACGCGTGGAGCAGCGCGCCGCGGAGGGCCTCAAGGAGCAGGCCGCCCCGCTGGTGGACGAGGCCAAGCAGGCGGCCCAGCAGCTGCGCGAGGACCTCGAGCCCGCCGCCCGCGAGGCCGCCGGGAGCGTGAAGGAGTCGGCTGCCGAGGCCGCTTCCCACCTCAAGGAGCAGGGCACGGACACGGCGCAGGACCTCAAGGCGGAGTCCCAGGACGCCGCCCGCCAGGTGAAGGACACCGCGAAGGACGCCTGAGCCCGACCCGAGCACGACGCCGGCCGGTCCCGTTGACGGGACTGGCCGGCGTCGCGCGTTTGGGGCCGAATCCGGCCCGCGGCTCAGGCCTTGGACCAGATGCGCGTGGTGAGGCGGAAGTCCTCCCCGAGGCCCCGTGCCTAGACTCGGAGGGTGACCCCTCTCGACCGCGTCCCCGACCAGCGCCCCGTCCCCGCCGGCACCGGCCTGACCCTCGAGGACGCCCTCCCCGCTCCCGTGACGGCCGAGGCCGACGGCGTCTCCGCGCGCCCGCGTCTGGCCCGGACCGTCGCCGAGATGCGCTCCGCTCTCCGTGAGCTCGTCGCCCACGCCACGGACGACGGCGACGCCGAGCCCGTCACCGTCGGCCTGATCCCCACGATGGGCGCCCTCCACGGCGGCCACGCGGCCCTGGTGCGGCGGGCCCGCGCCGAGAACGACGTCGTCGCGGTCAGCATCTTCGTGAACCCGCTCCAGTTCGGCGATCCGGCCGACCTGGAGCACTACCCGCGCACCCTCGACGCGGACCTGGACCTGCTGGCGGCGGCGGGCGCCGACGTCGTGTTCGCCCCGGACGTGCAGGAGATGTACCCGGGTTACCCGGACGCGCCGATCGTCACCGTCTCCGCCGGCCGCATGGGGGAGGTCCTCGAGGGCGCCTCCCGCCCGGGCCACTTCGACGGCGTGGCCACCGTCGTGGCGAAGCTGTGGAACATCGTGCGCCCGGCGGCGCCGGTCCTGCGCAGCTACTTCGGCCAGAAGGACGCGCAGCAGCTCACCGTCCTGCGCCGCCTGGCCACGGACCTCGACATCGACGTCGACGTCCGCGCCGTGCCCATCGTCCGCTCGCCCGAGGGCCTCGCGCTCTCCAGCCGCAACACCCGCCTGGACGCCGCGGGCCTGGAGCACGCGCTCGTCCTCAGCCGCGCCCTGCGCTCCCTGGCCGACGCCGCGGCGTCCGGTGAACCCGTCGACGTCCAGGCCGCGCGCCGGATGGTCGAGGACGAGCCGGGCGTCGAGCTGGACCACCTCGTGGTGGTGGACCGGGACACCTTCGCCGAGCTCGGTCCGGAGCTGCTGTGCCAGCCGCTGCGCCGCGAGGCCCTCGCCCTCGTGGCCGCGCACGTGCCGCCCGTCCGGCTGATCGACACCATGGTGCTGCCCGCCGCGGGGCCCCTGCCGTGACCCCGGAGCGTCTCGCCGCCGCCTTCGACAGCCCCTCGCCCACGCTCGCCGCGACGCTGCTGGGGTGCCGGCTGACCGTCGTCGCCCCGGACGGCGCCGTCACCGTGCGGCTGACCGAGACCGAGGCGTACGGGAACGCGGGCGCGGACCCCGGCGCCCACTCGTTCCGCGGTCGCACCGAGCGCAATGCCGCGCTGTTCGGGCCGCCGCGGCGCACGTACGTGTACCTGAACTACGGCATCCACCGCTGCCTGAACCTGGTCGGCCACCCCGAGGGGGAGGCCGGCGGTGTGCTGCTGCGTGCGGCCGAGGTGCTCGCGGGAGGGGACCTCGCGGTGGCCCGCCGTGGCCGGGACACCGGCCCCAAGCTGCTCTCCGGCCCGGGCAACCTCGGCCAGGGCCTCGGCATCACCCTGGAGATGGGCCACGCGCCCGTGGAGATCGTCGCCGCGCCGCCGGAGGTGGCCGACGACGGCGGCACCTCGGCCCGCCTCGCCGCGCCGGCCGCGCCCGCCCGCTTCCTCCTGGCCCCGCCCGCGCCCCGCGATCCGGCCGAGCCGCCGATCGAGGTCGTGACGGGCCCGCGCGTCGGCGTCTCGGGGGAGGGCGGCTCCGTGCGCTTCCCGTGGCGGTTCAGCGTGGCCGGCCACCGCAGCGTGTCCGCGTTCCGGCGTGGCCGCAACGTGCCGGACTGACCCCCAGACCTTGTCGACCGCCCCGGCCCCGTGCCTAGGTTGATCCCATGACCGAGATGAACAAGACCGCCCACGGCGAGACCCAGCAGACCGTCACCCGGACCATCGACGCGTCCGCCAAGGACGTGTTCGACTTCCTGACCCTGCCCGCGAACCACGCGAAGTTCGACGGCTCGGGCATGGTGCAGTCCGACGACAAGACCCAGCGCATCCAGAAGGTCGGCGACGTGTTCACCATGAACATGCACGCGGAGCACATGGGTGGCGACTACCAGACCGACAATCACGTGGTCGCCTACGACCCGAACAAGCTGGTCGGCTGGAAGACCGCCCCCGCCGGCACCGAGCCCAAGGGTTGGCAGTGGGTCTACCGGCTCGAGGACAACGGCTCCGGCAGCACGGTCGTGTCCCTCACCTACGACTGGACCGCCGTGACCGACCCGGAGCTGCTGGCGAAGAACCTCTTCCCGATGGTCTCCGAGGAGCAGATGGAGGAGTCGCTCGCGAAGCTGGCCGCCGAGGTCGGCTGACCCCCGCCTCCCGACGGCGGCCTCCGGGCCGGCCGTCCCCTCGACGACGGGCACGCACCCGGCCAGGGTGCGGTGCCCGTCGTCGTGTCCGGTGTCACGGCTAGAGTGCCGTGCGAGACCGTCCACCCCCACGTCCAGGAGGATCCGCCGTGACCGCCACCGCCGAGCCCGAAGTCCCGTCGCCGCGCGAGGACCTGTACCGCCACGTCAACGCCGGGTGGCTGGACACCCACGAGATCCCCGCGGACCAGGGCGCCTACGGCGCGTTCCTCGAGCTGCGGGACGCGGCCGAGCTCGCCGTCCGGCACCTGTGCGAGGACGCCGTGCGCGAGGTCGGCACGGGCTTCGATCCCGCCCAGGCGCGCGTGCAGGCCACGGCCGCGGCCGGCGCGCACCGGGACGTCCCGCTCGCCCCGCTGGACGAGGAGGACGCGGAGGGCACGGAGCATCCGGAGCTCAAGCGCCGGATCGCCGCGCTGTACGCCTCGTTCATGGACGACGAGACCGTGGAGGCCCGCGGCCTCGAGCCGATCGCCTCGGACCTGGCGGCGGTGGCCACCGTGTCCACCCCCGCGGAGCTGCTCGCCCTGTCCGGGCGACTGCAGCGCCAGGGCGTCTCCGGCCTCATCAACACCGGCGCCCTCAACGACGCCGGGAACCCGGACCGCATGCTCCTGCACCTGCTCCAGGGCGGCCTGGGCCTGCCGGACGAGTCCTACTACCGGGACGAGGCCTACGCCGAGATCCTCGAGCAGTACACCGAGCACACCGGCCGTCTGCTGGCGCTGGCCGGGATCGGCGCGGACCGGGACGAGGCCGCCGCGCTGGGCGTCCGGGTGGTGGAGCTGGAGAAGCGCATCGCCGCCCTGCACTGGGACCTGGTCCGCAGCCGGGACGCCGTGGCCCGCTACAACCCCATGACCCACGACCGGCTGACGGAGCTCTTCCCCCTGGCCGACGCGTGGCTCGAGGGCGTGGACGCCGCCGGCGAGCGCGCCGCGGAGGTCGTGGTGTGGCAGCCGGACTTCCTCTCCGGTGTGCAGGGGCTGCTCGAGGGACCCGAGGCCGCCGACCTCGAGGACTGGCGTCACTGGCTGATCCTGCAGGTGCTGCGCTCCTTCGCCGGCTTCCTGCCGGACGCGTTCGTGCAGGAGAACTTCTCCTTCTACGGCCGCCGCCTGGCCGGCACCGAGGAGGTCCGCCCCCGCTGGAAGCGCGCGGTCGCGTTCGTCAACGGGGCGGCCGGCGAGGACGTGGCGCAGCTCTACGTGGCCCGCCATTTCCCGCAGGGCCACGTGGCCGCGATGGACGAGCTCGTGGGCCTGCTCCAGGAGGCCTATCGCCGGTCCATCGAGGAGCTCGAGTGGATGGGCGAGGAGACCCGTCAGCGGGCGCTCGAGAAGCTGGCGATGTTCCGCCCCATGGTGGGCTACCCCTCGAAGTGGCTGGACTACTCCGCCCTCGAGGTCCACGCCGGCGACCTGCTGGGCAACGCCCGCTCCTCCTCGGAGCTCGAGTGGGAGCGGGACCTGCGCAAGATCGCGGACGGGCCGGACCCGGAGGAGTGGCACATCACGCCGCAGACGGTGAACGCGTACTACTCCCCGCTCGAGAACGCGATCGTCTTCCCGGCCGCCATCCTGCAGCCCCCGTTCTTCGACCCCGAGGCCTCGATGGCCGCGAACCTGGGGGCGATCGGCGCCGTGATCGGCCACGAGATCGGCCACGGCTTCGACGACCAGGGCTCGCGGTACGACGGCGCCGGTCGGCTCGAGGACTGGTGGACCGAGGAGGACCGCGCGGCGTTCACCGAGCGCACCTCCCGGCTGGTGGCCCAGTACAACGCGCTCTCCCCGGCCGAGGCCCCGGACCACCGCGTCAACGGCGAGTTCACCCTGGGGGAGAACATCGGCGACCTCGGCGGCCTGGGCATCGCCCACCGCGCCTTGGAGATCTGGCGGGACGAGGGCGACGGCGCCTCCCTCGACGCCGCGGCGGGGGACCGCGAGTTCTTCACCGCCTGGGCCACCGTGTGGCGTCAGCTCACGCGACCGGAGGCCATGGTCACCCGCATCGCCTCGGACCCGCACTCGCCCAACGAGTTCCGCTGCAACCAGGTGGTCAAGAACATCGACGCCTTCCACGAGGCGTTCGGCACGCGCGAGGGGGATCCCATGTGGCTGGCCCCGGAGGAGCGCGTCACCATCTGGTGATCCCGCCCGCCGGCCGGGCCCGCGGGTCCGGCCGGCGGCTCACTCGGACTCGGCGGGGTCCTGCATCCGGGTCTGACGCTCGGCGGCCAGCCGGTCCAGCAGGCGCGTCAGCGTCCGGATGTCCTCGCGGTCCCAGCGCGCCAGGTCGTCGCGCAGCCCGCGACCCGCCGGGCCGCCGCGCACCGCGTCGAGGCGGGCGAGCCCCTCGGGGCTGGCGCTCAGGAGGGCGGAGCGGCGGTCCCGCGGGTCCGGCTCTCGGGTGATCAGCCCGGCGGCCTCGAGGTCGCGGACCATGCGGGAGACCTGGGCGCGGTCCACCAGCAGGCCCTCGGCCACGGCCGAGGGCGTCATGGTCCCCTCGTTGGCCAGCATCATGAACGCCTTCATCGCCCCGACGGACAGGGCCGGGCTGAGGGCCGCCGCGTAGCGGACCATCACCTGGCGGTGCTGCAGGACCAGACGCGAGAACGCCTGCTCGAGCCCCTGGACGGCGGCCTCGAAGCCCGCGTCGTCGCCGCCTCTGCCCGGGTCCGGGGCGCCGTCAGCCACGGCGGGCCCGGACCAGCGCGGTGACGACGGCCGCCAGCAGGGCCGTCCCCGCCACGGCCAGCGCCGCGGGGGCGACGGGCCGGCCGGCCACCGGCGACGCCGTCGCCGGGCGCTCGGCCGCCACCGCCCGGGACTCCTCCGGGTCCTCGGCGGGATGCTGCCCCTGCGCCGCGGTCACCACGGGGATCGGACCGGTCGCGGGCAGCGTCTGCATGGCCTCGGCCGTGGCGTGGGTGGCCAGGTCGGCGCGGGTGGCGTGGAGGCGCTCGGAGGTGGTCATGCGACCCAGCGGGATGTTCGGCAGGAACAGGATCGCGATCAGCGCGACGATTGCGAGGGGCACGCCCACGAGGAACGCGTGGGAGATGCCGGTGGCGTAGACGTCCTCGAAGATCGAGCGCAGGCCGTCGGGCATCTCCGCCACGCGTGGCAGGGTGCTGGACTGCAGGCTCTCGGACCACTCGGCGGCGTCCGGGCCCAGGCTGCGCAGGGCCGCGGCGAGGTCCGCGCGGCGCTCCTCGATGCGGTCCGGGACCACGTTGGAGACCACGGCGCCCATCACGGCGACACCGATGCTGCCGCCCAGGGTGCGGAAGAAGGTGACGCCGGAGCTGGCGACGCCCATCTGCCGCGGGTCGGTGGTGTTCTGCACCACGAGCACGAGGTTCTGCATGGTCATGCCGACGCCGGCGCCGAGCAGGAACATGTAGAGGGACACCAGCCAGAAGGAGGTGTCGTAGTGCAGGGTGCCGAGCAGGGCGGTGCCGGCGATCAGCAGGACGGCGCCGATCACGAGCCAGCGCTTCCACACGCCGGTGCGGGTGATGAGGCCGCCGATCACCGTGGAGGACACGAGCAGGCCGAGGATCATCGGGATGGTCATGAGGCCGGCCTGGGTCGGCGTCGCGCCGCGGGCCAGCTGCATGTACTGGGCCAGGTAGACGGAGGAGCCGAACATGGCCAGGCCCGTGGCGATCGAGGCGATCGTCGCGAGGGTGAAGGTGCGGTCGCGGAAGAGGGTGAGCGGGATGAGCGGCTCGGCGACGCGCAGCTCGGTCACGACGAACAGGACGGTGGCGACGGCGGCGCCGCCGAGCATCCACGCGGTGGTGGTGCTGGCCCAGTCGAAGTCGCGGCCGGCGCTGGTGACCCAGATCAGCAGCAGCGCGGTGGCCGCGGTCAGGAACACGATGCCGAGGTAGTCGATGGACACCTTCTGGCGCTCGCGGTGCGGGAGGTGGAGGGTGCGCTGCACCATCACCAGGGCGACGACGGCGAAGGGCACCGCCACGAAGAAGTTCCAGCGCCAGCCCCACAGGTCGGTGATCACGCCGCCGGCGAGCGGGCCGCCCACCGTGGCCACGGCCATCACGGCGCCGAACAGGCCCATGTAGCGGCCGCGCTCACGCGGGCTGATGATGTCCGCCATGATCACCTGGCTGAGCGCGACGAGGCCGCCGCCGCCCAGGCCCTGCACGGTGCGGCAGACGATCAGGAAGGTCGGATCGTGGGTGAACCCGGCCGCCGCGGAGGCGGCGACGAAGATCGCCAGGGCGACCTGGAAGAGGACCTTGCGGTTGACGAGGTCGGCCAGCTTGCCCCAGATCGGGGTGGCGATGGCCGTGGCGAGCAGGGCCGAGGTGATGACCCAGGTGTAGGCGGTCTGGTCGCCGCCGATGTCGTGGATGATCACCGGCATCGAGGTCGAGACCACCGTGTTGGCGATCATCGAGACGAACATGCCCAGCAGGAGGCCGGTCAGGGCCTGGAGCACGGAGCGGTGGCGCGCGGCGTCGGCGGC
Source organism: Micrococcus sp. H39-S4 (assembly GCF_027158145.1). Classification (NCBI taxonomy): domain Bacteria; kingdom Bacillati; phylum Actinomycetota; class Actinomycetes; order Micrococcales; family Micrococcaceae; genus Micrococcus; species Micrococcus sp. H39-S4. The sequence continues at coordinate 135,723 of NZ_JAPVLT010000003.1, read as the reverse complement.
GGCGCGCTCGAGCGAGGGGGCGCCGGCCGGCGCGACGGCCTCGGGGGCGGGGGAGGTTGGGGTCATGGGGTCCTTCGGCGGGAGGGGCGGCGCGGTGATTGACATGAGTCAATGATTGACGAGAGTCAATCATAAGGGGCGTCGGACCGGGCCGCACCCGCCGTCCGCGGTTAGCCTGGTCACGCCGGACGACGCCGCGTCCTCCCCCCGATCCGAGAGTGAGGCCCCGCCGTGACCCCCCGTTTCCTGCTCATGACCCGCCTCCCTGAGCCCGGGCTCGGGATGCTGCGCGAGGCCGGAGAGGTGGTGGACGGCGCCGACGTCGGAGGGGACGCCGCGCTCGCGCGGCTGGTGGCCTCGGGGGACTACGACGTCGTCGTCGCGGCCCTGGACCAGAAGTTCACCGCCGACGTGCTCGCCGACGCGCGGATCAGGGGCATCGCCAACTACGCGGTCGGCTACAACAACGTGGACGTGGCCGCCGCGACGCGGCGGGGGATCGCCGTCGGCAACACCCCGGACGTGCTCACGGACGCCACCGCGGACATCGCGATGCTCCTGATCCTCGGGGTGACCCGCCGTGCCCCCGAGGGCGAGCGGATGGTGCGCGAGGGGCGCTTCCACGGCTGGGCGCCGGACCTGCTCGTGGGCCGGGACGTGCGCGGCGCGACCCTGGGCCTGGCCGGTTTCGGGCGGATCGGCAAGGCGGTGGCCGAGCGCGCGCTCGCCTTCGGCATGGACGTCGTGTTCGCGCCGCGGCCTCCCGCGCACCGGGAGGTGGCGGCCGAGGAGCTCGGCGACCTCGCCGGCCGCGTCCGTCAGGTCCGCTGGGAGGAGCTCGTCGAGGTCGCGGACGTCCTCTCCCTCCACGTGCCCCTGACGGACGACACCCACCACCTCGTGGATGCGGAGGTGATCGCGAAGATGAAGGACGACGCCGTCCTCGTCAACACGGCCCGCGGCCCCGTGGTGGACGAGGCGGCCCTCGTCACCGCCCTGCGCGAGGGGCGGCTCTTCGGCGCCGGTCTGGACGTCTACGAGGACGAGCCCGCCCTCGCCCCGGGCCTGGCCGAGCTGGAGAACGTGATGCTCCTGCCGCATCTGGGCTCCGCCACCCGGGACACCCGCGCCGCGATGGCCGAGCTGGCCGCGCGCAACGCGATCGCCATGGCCACGGGCGCGGAGGTCCCGGCCCTCGTCAACCCCGAGGTGCGCGGCTGACCGGCGGGGCGCCGTCGGTAGACTCGGGAACCGTGACCACCGAGAACTCCGCCTCCGCCGCCGTCGACCACCACGATCAGCAGGCCGTCCGCGCCGCTAAGCGTGAGCAGCTGCTCGCCTCGGGCCGCGAGGCCTACCCCGTGCAGGTGCCGCGCACCCACGCGCTGGCCGAGGTGCGTGAGCGGTTCGACGGCCACGAGCCCGACTGGACCTCGGGCGAGACCGTGTCGGTGACCGGGCGCGTCGTCTTCCTCCGCAACACCGGCAAGCTCTGCTTCGCCACCCTGCAGGAGTCCGGTGCGGACGGGGAGGCCGTCCGCCTCCAGGTCATGGTGTCCCTGGCCGCCGTCGGTGAGGAGTCCCTGGCCGAGTGGAAGAAGGTCGTGGACCTGGGCGACTTCCTCTCCGTCACCGGCGAGGTGATCGTCTCGCGCCGCGGCGAGCTGTCCATCATGGCCTCGGCGTGGGAGATGGCCTCCAAGGCGCTGCGCCCCCTGCCCGTGCTGCACGCGGACCTGAACGAGGAGACCCGCGTCCGCCAGCGCTACGCGGACCTGATCGTGCGCGAGGAGGCCCGCCGCATGGTCTACACCCGGGCCAAGGTCACCTCGGCGGTGCGGCGCACCCTCGAGGGCCACGGCTACGTGGAGGTGGAGACCCCGATGCTCCAGCTGGTCCACGGCGGCGCCCTCGCGCGTCCCTTCGAGACGCACCTCAACGCGTTCGACCAGCCGATGACCCTGCGCATCGCCACCGAGCTGTACCTCAAGCGCGCCGTCGTCGGCGGCATCGACCGCGTGTTCGAGATCGGCCGCGTGTTCCGCAACGAGGGCGTGGACTCGACCCACTCGCCCGAGTTCACCACCCTCGAGTCCTATGAGGCGTGGGCGGACATGCACGTCATGGCCGAGCGCATGCAGGAGATCATCCTCAACGCCGCGGACGCGGTGGGCGCCGGGCGTCGGCTCGAGACCGCGAAGGGCGTCATCGACCTCGACGGCGAGTGGGCCTGGGTCGCCGTGTACCCGGGGCTGTCCGAGGCCGTGGGCCGCGAGATCACCCCGGAGACGGACGCCGAGACGCTGCGGGCGATCGCCGCGGAGCACGAGGTCAAGGTGGACCCCGCGTGGGACGCGGAGAAGCTCGTGATCGAGCTGTTCGGTGAGATCGTGGAGCCCACCCTGATGAACCCCACGTTCGTGTACGACTACCCGCCGGCCGCCCAGCCGCTCGCGCGCCCGCACCGCTCGGAGGACCGGGTCATCGAGGCGTGGGACCTGATCATCGGCGGCATGGAGCGCGGCACCGCGTTCTCCGAGCTGATCGACCCCGTCATCCAGCGCGAGCGCCTGACCGCCCAGTCGGCGATGGCGGCCGCCGGCGACGACGAGGCGATGCAGCTGGACGAGGACTTCCTGCGCGCCCTCGAGTACGGCGCCCCGCCCATGGGCGGCATCGGCCTGGGCATCGACCGCCTGGTGATGCTGTTCACGGACGCCGGCATCCGCGAGACCATCCTCTTCCCGCTGCTCAAGCCGGAGGCCTGACATGGCCGCCTTCTGGGACTACTTCTCCGTCCTCGCCCCCTCGATCGGCCTCGGGCTCATCTTCTGGCTGGTGATGCGCTCCCTGCTGCGTTCGGACACGGGCGAGCGCGAGAGTCAGGCCCGCCGGCTCTCGGGCGCGGACGCGCGGGCGGCCCGCGAGGAGGCCGAGGCCCGTGAGTGGGCGGCCCGACGCCGAGCCGAGGGAGGGCCGGGGGCTGATCCGGAGGACCGCGCCCGGTGAGATTCCTTCCCCGGCGTTGAAGAATCCTTCTGCCCGGCTTTGTTGCGGTATTCTTGAATCACCACAAGTGCACGGCCGGAATCGTGAGCACGCGGGAAAGAACCCCGAGAGCGAAGACCGGAACCCAGGGACACGCGCACGAGAGAAGAAAGTGGGAATCACCGTTGGCACAGAAGGTAGAAGTGGTCCTCGTGGATGATCTTGACGGTTCGCCTGCAGATGAGACCGTGAACTTTGCATTGGACGGTCGCAATTACGAGATCGACCTGTCGAAGGAGCACGCTGCGGAACTCCGTGAGTTCCTGAAGCCCTACATGAAGAAGGGCCGCGCCGTGGCGCCGCCGTCGCCCAAGGTCGAGGCCGCCCAGATCCGCAAGTGGGCGGCCGAGAACGGCTACGAGGTCTCGAGCCGGGGCCGTCTGCACCGCGACGTGGTGGAGGCCTACCGCAACGCGAAGCGCAAGTGAGCGCCCCGCCCGGGTGCGTCGAGGGATCGGCGTCCCCGGGCCTCGTTCCGGCCCCTCCCGACGACGGCCGGGCCGCTTCTCCCGCTGGCGAACAGTCGCGCGGCACGCGGCCCGGGTGCGTAGTCTCGACCACGACCGTACGCAAGGAGTGTGCCCATGTTCGAGAGATTCACCGACCGCGCCCGGCGGGTGGTCGTGCTCGCCCAGGAAGAGGCGCGCATGCTCAACCACAGCTACATCGGTACCGAGCACATCCTGCTCGGTCTGATCCACGAGGGTGAGGGCGTCGCAGCCAAGGCACTGGAGTCCATGGACATCTCCCTGGGCGCCGTGCGAGAGAAGGTGCAGGAGGACATCGGCCAGGGTCAGCAGAACCCGCCCGGCCACATCCCCTTCACGCCGCGCGCCAAGAAGGTGCTCGAGCTGTCCCTGCGCGAGGCGCTGCAGCTCGGCCACAACTACATCGGCACCGAGCACATCCTGCTCGGCCTGATCCGCGAGGGCGAGGGCGTGGCCGCCCAGGTGCTCGTGCAGCTCGGCGCGGACCTGAACCGCGTCCGTCAGACGGTCATCCAGCTGCTCTCCGGCTACCAGGGCGGCGCCCAGGGTGGCAAGGAGACCGCCGGCGCCGGGGTGGGCCAGGGCGGCGAGGCCGGCCAGAACGCCGGCTCCGTGGTGCTGGACCAGTTCGGACGCAACCTCACCGCGGCCGCGCACGACGGCAAGCTGGATCCCGTCATCGGGCGTGCGGGCGAGATGGAGCGCGTCATGCAGGTGCTCTCCCGCCGCACCAAGAACAACCCCGTGCTCATCGGCGAGCCCGGCGTCGGCAAGACCGCCGTCGTCGAGGGCCTGGCCCAGGCGATCGACCGCGGCGACGTCCCGGAGACGCTCAGGGACAAGCAGCTCTACTCGCTGGACCTCGGCTCCCTCGTGGCCGGCTCCCGCTACCGCGGCGACTTCGAGGAGCGCCTGAAGAAGGTGCTCAAGGAGATCCGCACGCGCGGGGACATCATCCTGTTCATCGACGAGATCCACACCCTCGTCGGGGCGGGTGCGGCCGAGGGCGCGATCGACGCCGCCAGCATCCTCAAGCCGATGCTGGCCCGCGGTGAGCTGCAGACCATCGGCGCCACCACGCTGGACGAGTACCGCAAGCACATCGAGAAGGACGCCGCGCTCGAGCGCCGCTTCCAGCCGATCCAGGTCGCCGAGCCGTCCGTCGAGGACGCCACGGAGATCCTGCGCGGCCTGCGGGACCGCTACGAGGCGCACCACAAGGTCTCCATCACCGACGGCGCGCTCAAGGCCGCCGCCGGCCTGGCGGACCGCTACGTCTCCGACCGGCACCTGCCGGACAAGGCCATCGACCTGATCGACGAGGCCGGCGCGCGTCTGCGCATCCGTCGCATGACCGTGCCGCCGGAGATCAAGGCCTACGAGTCCCGGATCGCGGAGGTGCGCACCCAGAAGGAGGCCGCCATCGACGGCCAGGACTTCGAGGGCGCCGCCCGCCTGCGGGACCAGGAGCAGCAGCTCGGGGACGAGCGCCGCGAGAAGGAGCAGGCGTGGCGCACCGGCGCGGACGCCGACGTCGCCACGGTGGACGAGGACCTCATCGCCGAGGTGCTCTCCAAGTCCACCGGCATCCCGGTGTTCAAGCTCACCGAGGAGGAGACGGACCGCCTGCGCAACATGGAGGACGAGCTCCACCGCCGCGTGATCGGCCAGGACGAGGCCATCAAGTCCCTGTCCCGCGCCATCCGCCGCACCCGCGCGGGCCTGAAGGACCCGAACCGCCCCTCGGGGTCGTTCATCTTCGCCGGCCCCACCGGCGTCGGCAAGACGGAGCTGGCCAAGTCCCTCGCGGAGTTCCTCTTCGGGGACGAGGACGCGCTCATCACGCTCGACATGTCCGAGTTCCAGGAGAAGCACACCGTCTCGCGTCTGTTCGGCGCCCCTCCCGGCTACGTGGGCTACGAGGAGGGCGGCCAGCTCACCGAGAAGGTCCGCCGCCGTCCGTTCTCCGTGGTGCTGTTCGACGAGGTGGAGAAGGCCCATCAGGACCTCTTCAACTCCCTGCTGCAGATCCTCGAGGACGGTCGCCTGACCGACTCGCAGGGCCGCGTGGTGGACTTCAAGAACACCGTGATCATCATGACCACGAACCTCGGCACCCGGGACATCTCCAAGGGCGTCATGACCGGCTTCCAGTCGGCCACGGACACCACCACCGGGTACGAGCGGATGAAGGGCAAGGTCAAGGAGGAGCTGCGCCAGCACTTCCGCCCCGAGTTCCTCAACCGTGTGGACGACGTGATCGTGTTCCCGCAGCTGCAGAAGCACGAGATCGTGGAGATCGTGGACCTGTTCGTCTCCCGCCTCGGCAAGCGCCTGGCGGAGCAGGACCTGTCCATCGAGCTCACCCAGTCCGCCAAGGATCTGCTCGCGGACCGCGGCTACGATCCGGCCATGGGCGCCCGCCCGCTGCGCCGCACCATCCAGCAGATGGTGGAGGACCAGCTCTCGGAGAAGATCCTCTTCGGCGAGATCCCGGCCGGCTCCCTCATCACCGTGGACGCCACGGGCGAGGGGGAGGGCGCCGAGCTGACGTTCGCGTTCTCCGGCGGCCGGGAGGCCCTGGAGGGTGCGGACCTGGCCGAGCTCGAGCCCGGTGCCGGCGATCCGGTGGACGCCGACCGCTCCGTGTGACCTGCGGGGTCTGACCCACGACGCCGGACCGCGCGTCCGGTGGCCACGGCCCGTCGCCCCTCCCCCTCGGGGAGGAGGCGGCGGGCCGTCGTCGTGCCCCCGCGGGGACGCCGGGGCCGAGGTCCGCGACACCGCCGCCGGCATCAAGGACGGCCTCGCGAAGGACCGCTGAACCGGCCCGCCTCCCCGCAGGCGCGAGAGGGGTTCCCTCGCGGCGGGATCGGTGCCACTGTGGTCTGTGACCGCTCGACGGTGGTCCTGTCTCCGCCTCGACCCGGCGCTCGCCGGGACGGCCGCGGAACAGCCCCGAGAAGAAGGAGGCCGCCCATGGGTATCGGTGACCTGAACAACCTCGCAAACCAGCACTCGGACGAGATCGACGAGGCCGTGGACAACGCTCAGGAGCAGCACGGCGACAAGCTCGGCGAGCACGGCGACACCGTGGACAAGGGTGTCGACGGCGCGCAGGAGAAGTTCCTGTCCGGGGACGAGGGCGAGCAGCAGGCCTGAGCCTGCCGTCGACGCCGCGGGAGCCCCCGCCCGGTCCGCCGGGACGGGGGCTCCCGTCTCTCCGGGGTCGGGATGTCCGTGCCTAGACTGGACCCCATGCCTGCCGACCGCCCCCTCACCCTCCGCTCGGCGCGGACCCAGGACGTGCCGGTCATCCAGGCGCTCGTGGAGCCGCTGGCGCGGGAACGCGTGCTGCTCCAGAAGGAGGCTGTGGCCTACTACGAGGCCATCCAGGAGTTCGTGGTCGCCGAGGAGCCGGATGGGACCCTGGCCGGCTTCGGCGCCCTCCACGTGATGTGGCAGGACATCGCCGAGGTCCGCACCCTCGCCGTCTCGGAGGCCCACCGGGGGGCCGGCGTCGGGCACCTGGTCATCGAGGAGCTGCTGGACCGTGCGCGGGCCGTGGGCGTCGAGCGGGTCTTCTGCCTGACCTTCGAGGTCGAGTTCTTCCGCCGGCACGGTTTCGAGGTGATGGCGGACCAGTCCGCCGTGGACCCGGAGGTCTACGCGGAACTGCTGCGCTCCACGGACGAGGGCGTCGCCGAGTTCCTGGACCTCGCCCGGGTCAAGCCGAACACGCTCGGCAACACGCGGATGATCCGCCGCCTCTGAGCCGCCGCACCGCGGGCCGCCCCAGGCCCCGGCGAGGTCAGGCCGGGAAGGTGAGGCCGCCGTCGGCGTCCCGGGCCAGCAGCCCGTCCGACACGAGCCCGGCCACGCACCGCGCCCACTGCGCGTCCTCGGGGCGGTGCGACCCGAGCCACCCCCCGGCCACGACGACGGCGGGCACCTCCGCCTCGGCCACGCGACCGTGCTCGCGGACGGCGGCCATCACGGCCCCGCGCACCTGACGGTCCGTGCCGGCCCAGGCCTGGCCGCGCGGCATCTCCACCGGCGGCGGGGAGCCCGCCGCGACCCACGCGCACGTCTCCGCCAGGGGGCAGCGCTCGCAGGCGGGGGAGCGGGCGGTGCAGACGAGGGCCCCGAGCTCCATGACGGCCGCGTTCCACGCGTTGGCGCGGGTGGGGTCCTCGGGCATGAGGGCCTGGGCGCGGCGCATCTCGGCGCGGGTCAGCGACCTGCCGGGCAGGGCCTCACCCGCGACCGCGCGCGCGATCACCCGGCGCACGTTGGTGTCCACGACGGTCTCGGGGATGCCGAACGCGAAGCTCGCGACCGCCGCGGCCGTGTACTCGCCGATGCCGGGCAGGGCGCGCAGGGCGGCGGGGTCGGCCGGCACCCGGCCGTCGTGGCGCTCGACGACGGCCCGGGCGGCCTCCTGGAGGCGCAGGGCCCGGCGCGGGTAGCCGAGCCGGTCCCAGGCCGTGAGCACGTCTGCGGCGGGGGCGTCGGCCAGGTCCGCGGGGGTGGGCCAGCGCTCCAGCCACTCCCGCCAGCGGGGCAGCACCCGCACGACCGGCGTCTGCTGGAGCATGATCTCCGAGACGAGCACGCCCCACGGGGAGCAGTCCGGGCTGCGCCAGGGCAGGTCCCGGGCGTGGACGGCGAACCAGCCCAGCACCGCGTCGTGCAGGCGCGGCACGTCCACTGTGGGCGGGACGAGGGGGGCGGGCGCGGGCATGGCGTCCACTGTAGGGTGCGCCGCCGCCTACCCTGGATCGCATGCCGTCTCGTCCGACTTCCCCCGGGTCGAAGCCGTCCCCCGCCGTCTACCGCCGCCGGCGGCTCGTGGCCGCCCTGCTCGCCCTCGTGCTCCTGCTCCTGGTGGGGTGGGCCGTCGTGGCGCTCGTCCGCGCCGGGATCGGCGCCTTCTCCTCCGAGGACGCCGACCCCTCCGCCGCCCCGACGCCGGTGCACTCCCCGTCGCCCGCCCCGGCCACGGACGCCGAGTCCGGCTCCGCCTCGCCCACCGTGGCCGTCGAGGACGCGGCCGAGTGCCAGCCCTCGGATCTGCGGATCGCCGCCTCCGTGGACCGGTCCGAGTATCAGCGGGGCGAGGAGGCCGAGCTGCGCCTGGGCATCACGAACCTCTCCTCGACCCCGTGCCGCACGGATGTGGGCACGGCCCGGCAGGAGTTCAGGATCCGCACGGCCGAGGGCGACGACGTCTTCTCCACCCGCATCTGCCAGGCGGACCCCGCGGAGGCCCAGCGGGTGCTGTACCCGCACGAGGAGCTCACCGCCGTGTACCGCTGGTCCGGCCGCGCCTCGAGCCAGGACTGCGGCCGCCTCGGCGCTCTCGCGGAGCCCGGGCCCCATCTGCTGACGGTCAGCCTCGGCGACGTCACCTCCCGCCCCGTCGCGCTGAAGATCCTCGAGGAGCTCGCCCCGGGGACCCAGGACGGCGGCTCCTCGGCCGCCCCCTCCTCGAGCGGTAGCGCCTCCCCGTCGGGGTCCGCCTCCGACCCGGCGTCGGCCTCAGCTCCGGCGTCCGCCTCGCCCTCCCCGGCGTCGGCCTCGCCGTCCGCGGCGCCCGCCACGACCACCGACCCGTCGCCGTCGCCGTCCCGCTGAGCCGGGCGCGTCGTCAGCGGCCGGGGCCGGCCTCCGGATGCGCGGCCGGGCCGCCGCCCGTCCACGTGGGGATCGTGGCGAGGGCCTCGCCGATCGAGCCGACCTCCGCCACCGTGAAGCCCGCCGGGACCTCGCCGAGCGGCTCGGGGGAGCGGGGGACCAGCGCGCGGGTGAAGCCCAGCCGCGCGGCCTCACGCACCCGTCGCCCGATGCCAGGCACGGGGCGCACCTCCCCGGCCAGCCCGAGCTCGCCGACCGCGATCATCCCCTGCGGGACGGGGGCCGAGAGCTTCGCCGAGGCCACAGCGACGGCCACGGCCAGGTCCGAGGCGGGCTCCGAGAGTCGCACGCCGCCCACGGTGGCCACGTAGCAGTCGTCCTGGGCGAGGGCGAAACGGGCCCGGCGCTGGAGCACGGCCAGGAGCATGTTCACGCGCGCCGCGTCCACGCCGGAGACGGTGCGGCGCGGGCTGCCGCCGGCGGACGGGGTGAGCAGGGACTGCACCTCGGCCACGAGCGGGCGCCGGCCCTCGAGCGTCACCGTCACGCACGTGCCCTCGACCGGCTCCGAGACGCCCGAGAGGAACAGACCGGAGGGGTCGTCCAGGGACTCGATGCCGTCCTCCCGCAGATCGAAGCAGCCGACCTCGTCCGTGGGCCCGAAGCGGTTCTTCACCGCACGCACCAGGCGCAGCCGTGAGTGGCGGTCCCCCTCGAACTGGCAGACCACGTCCACGAGGTGCTCGAGCAGCCGCGGACCCGCGATGGTCCCGTCCTTCGTCACGTGGCCCACCAGGACCGTGGTGATCCCCTTCTCCTTGGCCGTGCGGATGAGGCTGGCCGCCACCTCGCGCACCTGGCTGACGCCCCCGGCGATCCCGTCCACCTCGGTGGACTGCAGGGTCTGCACGGAGTCTACGATCACCAGCTCCGGGTCCGTCCGCTCGATCTGCCCCAGCGCCCGACCCAGGTCCGTCTCCGCCGTCAAGCGCAGGGTGTCCGCGATCGCCCCGATCCGGTCTGCGCGGGAGCGCACCTGCGCCGCCGACTCCTCACCCGTCAGGTACAGCACCGAGCGCGGACCGCCGCCGCCCGCGCCGCGGGCCGTCTGGGCGGCCACGTCCAGCAGCAGCGTGGACTTGCCGATGCCCGGCTCGCCGGCCAGCAGGATCACCGCGCCCGGCACGAGGCCGCCGCCGAGCACACGGTCCAGCTCGCGCACCCCCGTGGAGCGGAACGAGGCCAGCGTGGCGTCCACGTCCGCGATGCGCGGCGCGACCTCCGCGACCGTGGCCGCGCGCGTGCGGCCGGTGGTGGACGTCAGGCCGATCTCCTCGACCGTGCCCCACGACTGGCACTCCCCGCAGCGGCCGACCCACTTCACGGTGGTCCAGCCGCACTCGGTGCAGCGGTATCCGGGGGCACGCTTCGGGGCGGTCTTGGTGGCCATGCGCCCACTCTAGGAGCCGAGGCGGACGCGTTAGCCGGCACCGCGCGCGGTCCGACGTCGGCCGCCGGGGCCGTGCGCCGCCGTCGGGCTCAGACGCGGGGCAGGTAGCCGCGCGCCTCGTCGTGCTCGGCGCCCGTGGCCTCGATGAGGTCCACCATCATGGGCCGCAGCAGCATCACGAGCGCCTCGCCGTGCACGGACCCGCCGCCCAGCTGGTGCGGGTCCAGCGCGGACGCGGACGCCCCCAGGGCGTCCCGCGCCACGGACAGCGAGCGATGGCGGCCCTCGGCCTGCGGCTCCACGAGGGAGCGGTGCAGGATCTCGACGGCGTCCGCGGCGTCGTCGAACCAGGCTGCCAGGCGCTCGCGGTCGTCGTCGTCGAACACACCCTCGTCCAGGACCGAGACCACCCGCCGGGCCACGATCCGCAGGGAGCGCACCGCCAGGTCCGAGCGGTCCGCCGCGTTCACCGCGTCCTCCACGAAGGAGCGCGAGGAGCGGTGCAGCGGGTTGAACACGGTCTGCTCATGCGTGACGCGCAGCTCCTTGCGCAGCGCCTCCAGCGTGGTGTGCGTGCCGCGGCTGGCCACGAGCGCCATCCAGGCGGTGCGGGAGTCGTTCTCCCGCAGGGCCCGGGAGAGGTCGCGCAGCACCGTGGCGATCGAGTCGTAGAGTCCACCCAGCTGACGCACCGCGGGACGGCGCACGTCCTGGGGCGAGAGGAACGTGACGAGCAGGGCCAGGACGCCGCCCACGATCGCGTCCTGGCTGCGGACGAACGGCCCTCCCGTGCCGGTGGGCAGGAGGACCACGAGGACGGACTGCAGGGACATCTGCATCGTGAACGTGGCGCCGGAGTCCAGGAACCGGGCCACCATCACGGACACGAACAGGACCACCGAGGCCTGCCACAGGCCGCGGCCGAGCCCGACCATGAGCAGGTCCCCGATCAGGATGCCGACGGTGCAGCCGACGGCGACCTCGGCCACCTTGCGCAGCTTCGGCTCCCGTTGGAAGCCGAGGGCGATCAGTAGGGCGGTGGAGGCGAACAGGGGCTGCTGGTGGCCCAGGACGGCCTCCGCGAACCAGTAGGCGCCCACCGCGCAGACAGCGACGAGGGCGGCCTGGCCCACGGAGGAGCGGACGCGGGACCAGCCCGCACGGGCGCGCCGACGCAGGAAGCGGCCGAGACGTTCCCCGCGGGTCTGGGGGTCGACCATCGGCACCGTGCCCGTGGCGGTGGCGAAGCGGTCCGTCATGCGGCCAGCCTAGTCCGACGCCGCGGTGCCCCCGCCGTGCGAGGCTCAACCAAGCATTGTGGCCCACGGCACAGATCATTCCTGCGAATGCCGCTCCCGTTCACCATCTGTTCACCCCGGCCGAGCACTCGATTCACCTCTGGACCGTACGGTCGGGTGCGGTGCAGAACCGGGCCAGCCGGACGCTCTGCCCTCACCGTCGTCATCCGATTGAAAGAGGCTCTTCGTGAAGGCTCACCGCTTCGGCCGCTCCGCCGCCCTCCTGTCCGTGGCCGCCATCGCCCTGACCGCCTGCTCCTCCGCGGACAGCGGCAACGGCGGCTCCGATGCCTCCGGCTCCGCCGGCGGCGAGCATGCCTCCGGCTCCGCCGGCGGCGAGCAGGGCACCACCTCCGAGGTCCAGGGCAACCTGGTCGGCGCCGGCGCCTCCTCGCAGGAGGCGGCCATGACCGCCTGGACCCAGGGTGTCACCGAGATCGCTCCGAACCTGACCGTGCAGTACTCCCCGGACGGCTCCGGTGCCGGTCGTGAGAAGTTCCTCGCCGGCGCCACCTCCTTCGCCGGCTCCGACGCCGCCCTCAAGGAGGAGGAGGCTGAGTCCGCCAAGGAGAACTGCGGCGACGAGGGTGCGTTCCACGTGCCGGCCTACATCTCCCCGATCGCCGTGGCCTACAACCTGCCGGGCGTCGATGAGGTCAAGATGGACGCCGAGACCATCGCCAAGGTGTTCTCCGGCGAGATCAAGAACTGGAACGACGAGGCCATCGCCGCGCAGAACGAGGGCGTCGAGCTGCCCGACACCCCGATCACCGTCGTGCACCGTTCCGACGACTCGGGCACCACCGAGAACTTCACCGCCTACCTCACCGAGGCCGCCGGCGATGCCTGGTCCTACGACGAGGTCGAGACCTGGCCGTCCGACATCACCGCCGAGTCGGCCCAGGGCACCAAGGGTGTCGTGGGCCTGGCCTCCCAGACCGAGGGCGCCATCACCTACGCCGACGCCTCCGCCGTGGGCGAGCTGGGCACCGTGTCCGTGAAGGTCGGCGAGGAGTACGTGAAGTACTCCGCCGAGGCCGCGGCCGCGACCGTCGAGAAGTCCGAGGCCAAGGAGGACGGCTCGATCGAGCTCGACCGCGCCACCGACGAGTCCGGCGTGTACCCCGTCGTGTTGGTCTCCTACCACATCTACTGCAACCAGTACGAGTCGCAGGAGACCGTGGACCAGGTCAAGGCCTTCGCCGAGTACGTCGTGTCCGAGGACGGTCAGAAGACCGCCGAGGAGTCCGCGGGCAACGCCCCGATCTCCGAGGACACCCGCAAGAAGGCCATGGAGCGCATCGAGGCCATCTCGGTCAAGGGCTGATGTCGCTTCTTGTCGGCTGACCCACCGCCGCTTCGGCCGCCGGGCCCCACGGGCCCGGCGGCTGAAGCCGCGTCAGGGCTCTCGTTCGTCGCGGCCCGTCCATCACCACGCACGTCGATCTGAGGGAAGGCACTGTGTCCTCAACCACCAACGAGGCGGCACCGAAGCCGTCCAGCCTGCGCGGCCCCCGCCGCGGAGCCGCCGGAGACAAGCTCCTCTCCGGCGGGGCCCTTGCGGCCGCCGTCCTGATCCTGCTCGTGCTCGCCTTCGTGGCGGTCTTCCTCCTGACGGAGGCATGGCCTGCCCTGCAGCCGGGCGCGGAGCTCGTGTCTGCGGACTCCTTCTTCCAGTACGTGTGGCCGCTCATGGCCGGCACCGTGATGGTGTCGATCATCGCTCTGCTCATCGCCACCCCGGTCGCGATCGGTGTCGCCCTGTTCATCTCGCACTATGCGCCCCCGCGCATCGCGCAGTCGGTGGGCTTCGTGATCGATCTGCTGGCCGCGATCCCCTCCGTGGTCTACGGCGTGTGGGGCTGGCTGACGCTCGCTCCGCTGATGGTGCCGATCTACGGCTGGCTCAACGAGAACCTGGGCTTCATCCCGTTCTTCGGCGGCTCGGCCACCACCACGGGCCGCACCCTGCTGACCTCGGGCGTCGTGCTGGCCGTGATGGTTCTGCCGATCATCACCGCGCTCTGCCGTGAGATCTTCACCCAGACCCCGAAGCTCCACGAGGAGGCCGCGCTCGGCCTCGGCGCCACGCGCTGGGAGATGATCAAGATGACCGTGTTCCCGTTCGCCCGGGCCGGCATCGTCTCCTCGATCATGCTCGGCCTCGGCCGCGCGCTCGGCGAGACCATGGCGGTCACCATGGTGCTCTCCGGCGGCGTCTTCTCCTGGTCGCTCGTGGAGTCCGGCAGGAACCAGACGATCCCGTCGGAGATCGCGCTCAACTTCCCCGAGGCGTTCAACATGCGCCTGCACGAGCTGATCGCTGCCGGTCTCATGCTCTTCATCATCACCCTGGCGGTGAACATGATCGCCCGCGCGATCGTGAACAAGCACAAGGAATTCTCGGGAGCCAACTGACATGAGCACTGTCTCGACTTCTCCCCGGGCCACCGAGGACAGCGTGACGCCGCGGCGTCACTCCCTGACCGAGGGTCAGAAGCCCGGCTGGACCTGGATGGCCGTCGCAGCTGCCGCGGCCGTCGTCGCCGCCGGCCTGACCGTGCTGCTCAGCGGCGCCTTCAACGTCGTCGGTTTCGTGATCATCGCCGCCATCCTCTACATCGCGGGGCTCTACGTGGCCACCCGCGTGATGGAGAACCGGCGCCGCGCCGCAGACGGCCTGTGCCGCAACCTCGTGTGGCTGGCGTTCCTCGTGGCCCTGGTGCCGCTGGTCTCCGTGCTGTGGTCGGTCCTCTCCGCCGGTCTGCCGACCCTGATCGCCAACCCGCAGATCATGGCGTACGACATGAAGGGCATCACCGGCATCGACGACTCGGCGTGGGTGGAGGACGGCAAGCCCGCCGGCGGGCTCGCGGGCGGTTTCGGCCACGCCCTGATCGGCACCGTCGTGATCACGATCATCGCGACCCTGATCTCCGTGCCGATCGGCATGCTCACCTCCATCTACCTGGTGGAGTACAGCCGCGGCGGCTGGTTCTCCCGCGCCATCGTGTTCTTCGTGGACGTCATGACCGGCATCCCCTCGATCGTGGCCGGCCTCTTCGCCTACGCCGCGATCACGTGGGTCCTGACCCTGGTCACCGGCAGCAAGTCCACCGCACTGCAGTCCGTGCAGATGGGTCTCACGGCCGCGATCGCGCTCTCGGTGCTCATGATCCCCGTGGTCGTGCGATCCACGGAGGAGATGCTCCGTGTGGTGCCCAACGAGCTGCGCGAGGGCGCCTACGCCCTCGGCGTGCGCAAGTGGCAGACCATCGCCAAGGTGGTCCTGCCCACCGCGATCTCCGGCATCGCCTCCGGCGTCACCCTGGCCATCGCCCGCGTGGCGGGCGAGACCGCGCCGATCCTCGTGACGGCCGGCTTCGCCACCAGCATCAACTGGAACCCGTTCGACAACTGGATGACCGCGCTGCCGGTGTACATCTACCGCCAGCTGGTCGCCCCGACCTCGCCTACGGCGGCGGACCCCTCGACCGCCCGCGCCTGGGCAGCCGCCCTGCTGCTCGTCACCATCGTCATGCTGCTCAACCTGGCGGCACGGTTCATCGCCAAGGCGTTCGCCCCCAAGAAGGGCCGGTGAGGCCCGGCCGCCCGGAATCCCCCGGGCGGCCGGCCCCGACCCCGTCGCACCCCCCCAGAGACTTCCACGAAGGAACAGAACCACTCATGTCCAAGCGCATCCAGGCCGTCGACGTCGATGTCTTCTACGGCAAGTTCAAGGCCGTCGAGGGCGTCAACATCGACATCGCCCCCCGCTCCGTCACTGCCTTCATCGGCCCCTCCGGCTGCGGCAAGACCACCTTCCTGCGCAGCATCAACCGCATGCACGAGGTGCTCCCCGGCGCCACCGTGGACGGCCAGCTCCTGCTCGACGGCGAGGACATCTACGGGCCCGGTGTGGACCCGGTCCGCGTCCGTTCCCAGATCGGCATGGTCTTCCAGCGCCCGAACCCGTTCCCCACGATGTCCATCCGCGACAACGTGCTGGCCGGCTACAAGCTCAACGGCACCCGCCTGAACAAGTCCCGTGCGGACGAGCTCGTGGAGAAGTCCCTGCGCGGCGCCAACCTGTGGAACGAGGTCAAGGACCGCCTCGACAAGCCCGGCTCCGGCCTCTCCGGCGGTCAGCAGCAGCGTCTGTGCATCGCCCGCTCCATCGCGGTGCAGCCCGACGTGATCCTCATGGACGAGCCCTGCTCCGCGCTCGACCCGATCTCCACCCTCGCCGTCGAGGACCTGATCAACGAGCTCAAGGAGGAGTACACGGTCATCATCGTCACGCACAACATGCAGCAGGCCGCGCGCGTGGCGGACAAGACCGCGTTCTTCAACATCCAGGGCGTCGGCAAGCCCGGCAAGCTGATCGAGTACGACGACACCAACGTCATCTTCAACAACCCCTCGAGCCAGCAGACCGAGGACTACGTCTCCGGCCGTTTCGGCTGAGCCGCCCCGCGCTCCGTCCCCGACCCCGTCCGGCCGCACGCCGGGCGGGGTCGCGGCGTCTGCGGGGCCGGGCGTCGTCGTCGGGCGCGGCCTCAGGCCAGCGGGAGGAGGGCCAGCGTGCCGAGGAGGCCGAGGAGGGCGCAGGCCACCGGCGTGAGCAGCCACCAGCCGACCACGCGCAGCACGGTGGGCCAGCGCACGGACGCGTAGGTCTGCGTCTGGCCGGCGCCCACGATGGCCGCCGTCGCCGTGTGGGTGGAGGACAGGGGCAGGTGGAACACCAGGGATCCGACGAACAGCAGGCCCGCGGGGATGACGGCGGCCACGGACGCCCGCAGGGGGTCGAGGCGCACGAGACGCTCGGTGAGGGTCCAGGCGATCCGCCAGGCGCCGCCTAGCGTGCCGAGCCCGACCGCGAGGGCGAACAGGAACGCGCCCCCCACGAACTCGGCCGTCAGGGCGTCCGGCGCCAGGACGGACCCGGACCCCACCAGCACGGCGGCCCACAGCACCCCCATGCGCTGACCGGCCTGCAGGCCGTGGCCCATGGCCATGGCGCTGGCGGAGATGCCCAACGCGACGCGGGCCCGGTGCTGGACGTTGACCGTGGTGCCGCGGGTGGCGAGCCGCGTGGCGGGCGCGGTGAGCAGGCGGGCGAGCGCCCACGCGATCAGGGGCGAGAGCAGCAGGCTGAGCAGCACCTCGGCGCGGACGAGGTCGAAGATGGTGTGGGCGACGTCGATGTGCAGGCTCAGGCGCACGGCGAGGTGGCTGCCCGCCAGCGCGGAGATCAGCGCGTGCGTGCTGGAGCCGGGCAGGCGCCGCCACCACAGCAGCAGACCCCACACGAGGGTCACCGCGCAGGACACGCCCACGGCCAGGGGGCCGATCTCGCTGCGCACCGCGGGCGAGGTGAAGTAGTGCACGCTCAGCGTGATGAGCCCGATGCCCAGCAGCGCGCCCACGGTGTTGACCGCTCCGGTCAGGAGGAGGGCCCCGCGCGGTGTCAGCGCCCGGTACCGGACAGGCAGCGCCGCGGCGTTGGGGGCGTCACGGAACCCCATCAGCGCGCCGACGGCGCACAGCAGCACGAGGACGACGGCGAGCCCCGCGGTCACGGCGCCTCCACCGGCTCAGGACTCACGGACGAGCACCATGCCCAGGTCCATGTTCACGCGGGAGAGAGCCTCGAGCGCCGCGTGCAGCGCCCAGGCGACCTCGCGCTGGCGGTTGTAGTCGCGCTGCAGCAGGTCCATGCCGAGATCGGCGAGCCACTCGACCATGATCCGCTCCGTGCGGCGGGAGGCGCGCAGCAGCTGCATCCACGTGGCCTCCAGGGCGTCGAGGTCGCGCATCTCGGCGGCGCCGCGGGCGAGCAGCTCGGCCTGACGACCCACGGTCTCGAGGACGTCGAGGGCGTGCGTCGGCAGCTCCTCGAGGTCGGCCCGTTGGATCAGCACGCCCGCCGACACGACGCGCCGGGTGGCCGCGTGCACGCCGCTGGCCAGCCGGTAGAGGTCCTGACGGGGCAGCGGAGTCACGTAGGCGCTGCGCAGCGCGGTGAGGAAGGCCATGAGGGTGGCGCTCGAGGACGAGTCGAGCTCCTCGAGCTCACGGGCGGCACGGTCCGCCTCGGGTCCGCGGGTCCCCGCGACCTGGGCCACCAGGTGCACCGCCCGGTGCAGGGCCTCGGCGAGGTCCGCCATGTGGCGCAGCGCCGGGGTGTCGCGCGTGACGAGCCAGGGCATGCGGGGGGACATGGGCAGCGGTCGCTCTCTCGTCGACGGGTGGCGAAGGGGTCGACGACGACGCCGGACCGGGAACGCCTCTCGGCGGAAGGCCGCTCGCAGCGGCTATGTGTTGGAGCCCGGGGTTACCAGCGGCCCGGCGCCGTCCCCATCAGTCTAGCGATCCGTCCCGAAACGCTCGACCCGCCGCCTCCAGGGCGTCGGCGGTGCTGACCAGGCGCGCGGCCCGGCGGGTGAGGGCGGCGGCGCGGTCCGGGGCGGCGGCCTCGGAGCCCTCGGCGTGCTCGACCTGGCCCAGAGCCACGACGCGGGCGTAGGCCGCGGCGCGCTCGAACGCGACGTCGATCTCGGAGCGGTAGGCGCCCGTGAGGATCGTGTCCGTGAGGCGGCGCAGCTCGGCCGGCCCCGGCGGCTCGACGGCGCCCGCCACGACGCGCGAGGCGTAGGCGGCATGCCCGGCGCGGTACCAGGCGGCCCAGCGCTCGCCGTCGCGGGTCGTCGCCTCCTGGAGCGCGTACAGGCGCCACAGGGCGCCGGCGAGCGAGACGGGCGGGGCGTCCGCCCACAGCTCGGCGAGCGTCTCGACGCCCAGCTCGCGGACCAGCCCGACCAGCCGCTCGACGATGGCCGGGTCCTCCTCCGCGCGGCCGCCGGCCACGAGGGCGTGGGCCAGGCGCGAGGCCGCCGCGGCCACTTCCTGCGGGTCTTCGCCGCCGGCGAAGTGCGTGAGCTCCTGCGGTTCCGAGAGGCGGGGCCGGTGGGGGCGCAGCACGCCCGAGGCGCTCGAGCTGGCGCCGCGGCCGGCGGGCAGGCGGTGACGTGCCATGGGCGGGCTCCCTTCGAGGGCGCATCGGGGTGGGGATGTGGTCGCCGGAGGCGGCGGCCCCGTCCACGGTAGTGCCCCGGACGCCTGGGCTACCATCGGAGGGCACCCGTGAGGGTCGCCGTCGTCGGCCGCGCGCCGTCGTCGTCGGCCGCGGGTGGGGGCCTTTAGCTCAGCTGGCAGAGCATCGGACTTTTAATCCGCCGGTCGCGGGTTCGATCCCCGCAGGGCCCACCGGAGAGCGGCCCCTGACTAGGCATGACGCCCGGTCGGGGGTCCTCCCTAGGATGGAGCCATGAGCCCCACGCCCGCACCAGTCACCGAGACGATCAGCTCCGGCCACAGCGTGGTGTGGTCGCGCCCGCCGGCGGAGCGCGCGGGCACGGACCTGGTGCTCGTGTTCCACGGCTACGGCTCCAACGAGGTCCGCGCGGCGCGCCGCCACTTCCCGATGCTCCCGGAGCGGTGCACCGGCCTGGCGGTGCGCGGCGGCTTCGAGATCGACGAGACGGCGTCCGAAGGCCCGGGCGACCCCGGCGCGCACGGCTGGTTCCTGCTCGACCTGCTGCTGCAGTCCGACTTCGCCCAGGTGCTCGCCGCCGCCCACCGCGTGTTCGACGTGCTCTCCGCCGAGGAGGTCGTGGCGGCCGGCTTCCGCACGGTCTCGGTGCTCGGCTTCTCCCAGGGCATGGCCATGGCGACGACGGTCCTGCGTCTGCGCCCCGAGGCGTTCACCTGCGGTGTGGGCCTGAGCGGCTTCGCCGTCGACAACGAGCTGCTGGCCATGCTCGACTCCCCGGCCGAGGGACCGGGCCCGCGCCCGTTCTTCTGGGGCCGGGACGCCGAGGATCCCGTGATCCATCCGGACGCCGTCGCCCACACCCGCGCGTGGGCCGAGGAGCACACCCGCCTGACCGTGCGCACCTACCCCGGGATCTTGCACGGGACCGGCCCCGACGAGGTCCGTGACGTGCGCATCTTCCTCGAGCACTCCCTGCGCGCGGCGACGCCCGGGTCCTGACCGCGGGGGTCGCGCGCCGATACTGTGGCGCGCATGGCAAAGAACTCGACGATCGGCCGGTACGCGTCCGGGAAGGTGAAGGACTTCGGGCTGAAGTCGGCACTCGATGAGAACGGCGAGCCCACGGAGGGCTTCGAGAAGGCCCTCTCCACGGTGTTGGCGGTCCAGCGCCCCCTGGTCCTGAAGAACATCCAGCGCATGGCGGCGAAGCACCCGGGGGAGAGCCCGGAGCGTCTCGCCGAGCGGCTCGGGCAGCAGTACCTGACCACCGTCACGGGGGCCGGTGCCGCCGTGGGCGGCACCGCGATCGTCCCGGGCATCGGCACCGTGGCCGCGCTCGGCCTGTCCGGTGTCGCGGTCGCCGGCTTCATGGAGGCCACCGCCCTCTACGCGCAGTCCCTCGCCGAGCTGCACGGCATCACCACGCAGGACCCGCAGCGCGCCCAGGCCCTCGTCATGGGCCTCATGCTCGGCGACGACGCCAAGGAGCTGCTCCGCGAGGCCGCCGCCAAGGCCGGCCGTCCCTACGACCCGCAGTCCAGCCTCAACGCGCTCGCGGGCACCGCATCGGGCACCGGCATCAGCGCGTTCGTGGTGGATCGCCTCAAGAGGACGTTCATGCGCAAGATGCTCCTGCGGCAGGGTGCCGGCTTCGTGGGCCGCGCCGTGCCGTTCGGCGTGGGCGCCGTGATCGGCGGCGTGGGCAACCGCGCCATGGGCAAGGCCGTGATGGAGAACGCCGCGGAGCTCTTCGGCCCCCTGCCGATGGTGATCCCCGGCGAGATCCGCGAGGGCGCCGCACAGGGGCGCGCCGGGGGGGAGTCGGCGGGCGCCAAGGACGACGGCGGCGTCCTCGGCGCGATCCGTCGCGCCCTGCCCGGCGGCAAGGACGAGAAGGACGACAGGCAGAAGAAGGGCAAGCCCGCCGCCTGACGGCCCCGCCCCCGCATCCTTCGGCTCCGCCCCCGCGCTTTCGAACGTGAGATAGGCCCTATCTCACGTTCGAAAGCGCCCATTCGCCCCATCTCGCGTTCGAAAGTGCGGGGCGGGCGCGGCGGCTCAGAGGAACAGCGTGGCCACCCCGTGGATCGCCAGGCCCGCGAGCGCGCCGACGACCGAGCCGTTGATGCGGATGAACTGCAGGTCCTTGCCCACGAACAGCTCGAGGGTGCGCGCGGTCTGCTCGCCGTCCCAGCGGGCGACCGTCTCCTCGATCACCCCGGTGAGCGCCGGGCCGTAGGAGCTCAGCGCATACGCCGCGGCGCGGCGGGCGTGGCCGTCCACGCGGTCGCGCAGCTCGGGGTCCTCCTGCAGGCGGGCGCCGAGGTCGCGCAGGGCGGCCACGAGCGCGCGATGCAGGTCGGAGGACGGGTCCTCGAGCGCGTCCAGGAGCGAGTCCCGCAGGGAGACCCAGGCCCGCCCGGCCCACGCGCGCAGCCGTTCGTCCGCGAAAAGGTTCCGCTTGAACCGTTCCACCGAGGCGCGGGTGGCGGGCTCGTTCCGCATCTCGTCGGCGAGGCGGTCGAGCCAGTCGTCGACGGCGCGGCGGGCCTCGTGCTCCCGGTCGCGGCGGATGCCGGCGAGATACTTGAGGGTCTCGGCGTGCAGTCTCTCGGCGAGGAGGCGGTCCACGAGGTCCGGGCTCCACTCGGGGGAGCGACGGCGCACCGTCTCGACGAACAGCTCGGGGTGGGCGGCCACCCAGTCCCCGGTGTGGGCGACCACGAGGTCCACCACGCGCTCGTGGTGCCGTCCGGCCACCACGTCCTCCAGCACGCCTGCGAGCGTGGGGGACCAGTCCGGGGCCACCATGTGGCGTTCCATCAGCTGGCGCAGCAGCTCCTGGACGGCGTCGTCGTCGGCCGCGGCCATGGCGCCCCGGGCCGCCGTCGCGATCTCCCGGGCGGTGCGAGCCGCGTTCTCCTCACGGCGCAGCCAGCCGCCGGCGGCCTCGGCCACCTTCAGTCCGTCGACCTTCTCGTGGGCGACCTCCGAGTCCAGGAAGTTCTCCTGCACGAACTCGGTCAGCGCGGCGCCGAGCTGGTCCTTCTTCCGCGGGATCAGGGCGGTGTGCGGCACGGGCACGCCCATCGGGTGGCGGAACAGCGCCGTGACCGCGAACCAGTCCGCCAGTGCGCCGACCATGCCGCCCTCCGCGGCGGCGCGCACGTAGCCCCACACCGGGTGGGTGTCCTGCAACGGGAACGCGACCACGAACACCACGGCCAGCAGGATGAGCAGCCCCAGGGCGACGGCCTTCATGCGCCGCAGGCCCGCCGCGCGTTCGAGGGCACCGGCGCTGAGCAGCTGCTGGGCGGGGTCGGGGGAGAAGGACACGGGAGGCTCCTGATCGCGTGCACCGAATGGTCCCCACCAGTTAACCAGCCGGGCACCCTGCGGTGACGTGGTCGGCACACGCGCTCCCTAGCCTGGCGGCGTGCCCGCCCTCGTGATCGCCCACCGCGGTGCCTCCGCCGCCTTCCCCGAGCACACCCGCGCCGCCATGCTCCACGCCCTCGCCGTGGGCGCGGACGGTCTCGAATGCGACGTCCAGCTCACGCGGGACCGTGAGGTCGTCTGCTGGCACGACCCCACCGTGGATCGCACCTCGGACGGGCACGGCGCGGTCGCGGACCACACGCTGGATCGTCTGCGCGGCCTCGACGTCGTCTCGTGGCACGCCCGGCGTCCGGGGGCCGAGCCCGCCACGACGACGGCGCCGCCCGCCGCGTACGGCGGCGCGGGGGAGCAGGTGCTCACCCTGGCCGACCTCCTGGCGATCGCGACGGCCGCGGACCGGCCGCTGCGCCTGGCCGTCGAGCTCAAGCACCCCTCCCCGTTCGGGCACGAGCTCGAGGAGCGGGTGCTGCGGGAGCTGCTGCGGGCCGGCTGGGACCCGGAGACCGGCCGGGTGGGTCAGGTGCAGGTGTCCCTCATGAGCTTCCATCCGGACGCGCTGCGCCACGTGGCGCCGCTGGCCGGCACGGACCCCCTCTGCCCCCTGATGGACCTCATGCCGACGGAGCTGCCGACCCGGCTCGCGCGGGGGCCGCTGAGCCGGGCGGCGGTGCGTGCGGCGGCGCGTCAGTCGCTGGCCGGGTCCGAGGCGCTCGTCTGGCGCGGCCGAGCCGGGCTGGCGGGGCCCTCCGTGGCCTACGTGCGGGAGCACCTGGCGGACGTGAAGGCGTGGCTGGCGGCGGGGCGACGCCTGCGGGTGTGGACCGTCGACGAGCGCGAGGACGCCGAGTTCCTCCTCGCCCAGGGGGTGCAGGAGCTCACCACCAACCGTCCGGAGGACGTGCTGCGCTGGGTCCGCGAGCGGGCCGCCGCGCGTCGGGAGCGGGTGCCCACCGGGGCCTGAGGGCGCCGTGCCGCACGCGCAGACGCGGCCTGCGTTGCGTTCCTGCCCGCGCTTGTGGCTATAGTCACGTCCAGGAGCGTGCCCGAGGTCACACCCGACGGCGCGGTCCCCTCGCACCCGCGTCTCGGCTGAGACCTCTCCCGGAGGAGCCCCCATGGCCACCCGTCTGCGTCACCGACTCCTGTCCGCCGCCGCGCTCACCGCGGCCGGCGCCCTGCTCGTCACCGGCTGCGCCCAGAGCCAGCGCGACGGCGGCGGCTCCGGCGGCTCGGGCGGGGGCGACGCCGCCCAAGTGGACGGCTCGTTCATCTTCGCCGCCTCCTCCGACCCGAAGACCCTGGACCCGGCCTTCGCCTCCGACGGCGAGACCTTCCGGGTCTCCCGTCAGATCTTCGAGGGCCTCGTGGGCACGAAGCCGGGCACCGCGGACCCCGCGCCGCTGCTGGCCGAGTCCTGGGAGTCCTCGGAGGACGGCCTGACCCACACGTTCCAGCTGAAGGAGGGCGTGACCTTCCACGACGGCGAGCCGTTCAACGGGGAGGCCGTGTGCGCCAACTTCGACCGCTGGTACAACTTCACGGGCATCCAGCAGTCGGAGACCCTCTCGTACTACTACGGCAAGCTGTTCCGCGGCTTCGCGGACAAGCCCGAGGACGCCGTCTACAAGGAGTGCGAGGCCACCGGCGAGCACGAGGTGAAGATCACGCTGGCGCAGCCGTTCGCGGGCTTCATCTCCTCCCTGTCCCTGCCGGCCTTCGCCATGCAGTCGCCGAAGGCGCTCGAGGAGTACAAGGCGGACGAGGTCGGCGGCACCGCCGAGTCGCCCCAGATGTCCGAGTACGCCCGGGCACACCCCACCGGCACCGGCCCCTACAAGTTCGAGTCCTGGAGCGTGGGCGAGGACGTCAAGCTCACCGCCAACGAGGACTACTGGGGCGAGGGCGGCGAGGTCACGGACATCACCTTCCGCGTGATCGACGACCCGGTGGCCCGCCGTCAGGCGCTCGAGGCCGGGGACATCGACGGCTACGACCTCGTGGCCCCCGCGGACACCGCGGCCCTGTCCGAGGCCGGCTTCAACGTGGTGGCCCGCGACCCGTTCACCATCCTCTACCTGGGCCTGAACCAGGAGAAGGAGGAGCTCCAGGACGTCAGGGTGCGCCAGGCGATCGCCCACGCGATCGACAAGGACGCCCTCATCGCGCAGACCCTCCCCGAGGGCACGGAGCCCGCCACCCAGTTCATCCCGAAGTCCGTGAACGGGTACAGCGAGGACGTCACCACGTACGAGCACGACCCCGCCAAGGCCAAGGCGCTGCTCGCCGAGGCCGGCTACCCGGACGGCTTCACGATCGACTTCAACTACCCCACCGGCGTCTCGCGCCCGTACATGCCGACCCCCGAGCAGGCGTTCTCCAACCTCTCGAGCCAGCTGGCCGAGGTGGGCATCACGGTGAACGCGAAGCCGGCCAAGTGGAGCCCGGACTACCTCGACCAGGTGCAGGGCACCTCGGACCACGGCATCCACCTGCTCGGCTGGACCGGTGACTACAACGACACGGACAACTTCGTGGGCGTGTTCTTCGGCCAGGAGAAGCCCGAGTTCGGCTTCACCGACGAGGAGCTGTTCTCCGCCCTCGAGGAGGCCCGTCAGATCCCGACGCTCGAGGAGCAGACGCCGAAGTACCAGGAGATCAACGAGCAGATCTCCGAGATCGTCCCGGCGGTCCCGCTCGCCCACCCGGCCCCGTCGCTGGCCTTCGACAAGCGCGTGGCCTCCTACCCGGCGAGCCCGGTCAACGACGAGGTCTTCAACGAGATCGACCTGACCGAGTGAGCCCGGCGGGCCGGGGACGACCCGCCCCACCGGCGACGACGGCGCCGCGCCCCCGCGCCGTCGTCGCCGGCCCGCCCGCCACCGCCCGTCCCTCGCACCGACCGGCCCGGCCCCCGCGCCGGCATGGAGGCCCCTCGTGCTCAGACTCATCGGCAAGCGCCTGCTGCTGCTGATCCCCACCCTGTTCGGACTGTCCGTCCTGCTGTTCGTGTGGGTCCGCAGCCTGCCCGGAGGCCCCGCCACCGCCCTGCTCGGCGACCGCGCCACCCCCGAGGCCGTGGCCCGCGTGAACGCGGCGTACGGCTTCGACAAGCCCCTGCTCGAGCAGTACCTCACCTACATGGGGCGGCTGCTGCGCGGCGACTTCGGCACCTCGACCATGACGAACCGGTCCGTGGTCGAGGAGTTCGCGGACCGCTTCCCGGCCACGCTGGAGCTCTCGGTCTTCGCGATCGTGTTCGCGGTGGCCATCGGCATCCCGCTCGGCTACTGGGCGGCCCGCCATGTGGGCCGGTGGCAGGACGACGTCGCCGTCGTGCTGTCCCTGGTCGGCGTGGTGGTGCCCGTGTTCTTCCTGGCGTTCATCCTCAAGTGGGTGTTCGCGGTGAAGCTGGGCTGGCTGCCCACGGACGGCCGGCAGGACCCGCGGATCGACGCCACCCACTACACGAACTTCTACGTGTGGGACGGCATCATCACCGCGGAGTGGGACGCGGCCCTGAACGCGCTGACCCACCTGGTGCTGCCCGGCATCGCGCTGGGCACCATCCCGCTGGCGATCATCGCGCGCATCACCCGTGCCTCCGTGCTGGACGTGCAGGACGCGGACTTCGTGCGCACGGCCCGCGCCAAGGGCCTGGCCCCGCGCCTGATCCGAAACCGGTTCATCATGCGCAACGCCCTGCTGCCGGTGAGCACCACGCTCGGCCTGCAGCTGGGCCTGCTGATCTCCGGGGCGGTGCTCACCGAGACGGTGTTCGCGTTCAACGGGATCGGCCGGTTCCTCGCGCAGGCGATCTTCCAGCTCGACTTCCCGGTGCTGCAGGGCTTCATCATCTTCATCGCCCTGCTCTACTCGCTGATCAACCTGGTCGTGGACGTCTCCTACGGCCTCATCGACCCGAGGGTGCGTGTCTCATGAGCGTGAACCTGCCCCCCAGCCCCGGCGGCGGACCCACCGAGCACGCCGTCGAGCACGCGCTGGCGCCCGTCGAGGCCGGGGCCACCCAGGCGACCACCGAGGCCGCCGCGGACACCCGCGGCACCTCCGTGTGGGGCGCCGCGTTCCAGCGGCTGCGCCGCAACCCGGCGGCGATCGCCGGCGCCGTGATCGTGCTGCTCTTCGTGCTCGTGGCCGTCCTCGCCCCGGTGCTGGCCCCGTACGCGGGCACGGCCACACCCGGCATGCGCGAGATCCGCCCCACCCACGTGCCCGGCCCCGGCGAGGTGGCCGGCTACCCGCTGGGCCTGGACCGCTTCGGCGGGGACGTGCTCTCCAAGCTGATCTGGGGCGCGCAGGCCTCGCTGCTCATCGGCGTCATCTCGACGGCGTTCGGCCTGGCCGGCGGCATGCTGCTCGGCCTGCTGGCCGGCACGTTCGGCGGCTGGGTGGACTCCGTGGTGATGCGCGTCGTGGACATCCTGCTCTCGGTGCCGAACCTGCTGCTGGCGGTGTCCATCGCGGCGATCCTCGGGCAGACCCCGTTCGCGGTGATGATCGCGATCGGGGTGGCGCAGGTGCCCGTGTTCGCGCGACTGCTGCGGTCCTCGATGCTCACGCAGAAGGGGTCGGACTACGTGCTCGCGGCGCAGACCCTCGGCCTCTCGCGCGGACGGATCACGATGTCCCACGTGCTGCCGAACTCGCTGGGCCCCGTGATCGTGCAGGCCACGCTCACCCTGGCCACGGCCGTGATCGACGCGGCCGCCCTGTCCTTCCTCGGCCTCGGCGGCGGCCGCCCCGAGACCGCCGAGTGGGGCCGCATGCTCACCTACGCGCAGGCCGAGCTGGGCATCAACCCGTGGCTCGCGTTCCTGCCCGGCCTGTGCATCGCCATCACCGCGCTCGGCTTCACCCTGCTGGGCGAGTCCCTGCGCGAGGCCCTCGACCCGACCTCCCGGAGGCGCTGACCATGGACCCCAAGCACGACGACGGCGCGCCCGGCCCCGGCACGACACCCGCGGTCCCCGCGGCCGGCGCCCCGCTGCTGGAGATCCGCGACCTGGATGTGGAGTTCACCACCCAGCAGGGCACCGTGCAGGCCGTGGAGGGCGCGTCCCTCACGCTCCCGGCCGGCGGCACGCTGGCGATCGTGGGCGAGTCCGGCTCGGGCAAGTCCACCACCGCGATGGCCGCGATCGGCCTGCTGCCCGGAAACGGCCGGGTCGCGGCAGGCTCCGTCCGCTTCGCGGGCGAGGAGCTCGTGGGCCTGCCCGAGTCGCGGATGCGCGGCATCCGCGGCCGCCGGATCGGGCTGGTGCCACAGGACCCGATGTCCAACCTCAACCCCGTGACCCGGGTGGGTCAGCAGATCGGGGAGACCCTGCTGACCCACGGCATGGCGACGAAGAAGGACGTGGGGGCCGCCGTCGTCGAGGTGATGGAGCGCGCCGGCATCCCCGAGCCCGCGCGACGGGCCAAGCAGTACCCGCACGAGCTCTCGGGCGGCCTGCGCCAGCGCGTGCTGATCGCCATCGGCCTGGCGTGCCGGCCGCAGCTGCTGATCGCGGACGAGCCGACCTCCGCCCTGGACGTGACGGTGCAGCAGGTGATCCTGGACCAGATCGACGAGATGACCCGCGAGCTCGGCAGCTCCGTGCTGCTGATCACCCATGACCTCGGCCTCGCCGCCGAGCGGGCGCAGCAGCTCGTGGTGATGCACCGCGGACGCGTGGTGGAGTCCGGCGACGCGCGGGCCATCCTCGAGGACCCGCAGCACGCCTACACCCGCTCGCTCGTGGCGGCCGCGCCGTCGGTGGCGGCGGCCCGCCTGCTGCCCCAGGCCTTCGATCCCGCGCCCGCCGCACTGGCCGAGGACGACACCGCGGCCCTGACCACGGTGGCCCTGGCGAAGCAGGACCTCACCCCGCTGGTGGAGATCCGCGACCTCACCAAGGTCTACCCCGTGCGCGGGCACGAGGACTTCACCGCCGTGAAGGATGTCTCCCTGAAGATCCCGCGCGGCAAGACCGTCTCGATCGTCGGCGAGTCCGGCTCCGGCAAGACGACGACGGCGCGCATGCTGCTCAAGCTGATCGAGCCGACCTCGGGCGAGATCACCTTCGAGGGCAGGGATGTGCTGGCGCTGAAGGGGGAGGGGCTCAAGGACTTCCGGCAGCGCGTGCAGGCCGTGTTCCAGGACCCCTTCTCCTCGCTCAACCCCTCGTTCACGGTGGGCCGGATCATCGAGGAGCCGCTGCAGACGTACCGGCGGGGCAACGCCACGCAGCGGCGGGCGCGCGTGCTCGAGCTCATGGACCAGGTGGCCCTGCCCTCCCACTTCCACCGCCGGTACCCCGCCGAGCTCTCGGGCGGACAGCGCCAGCGCGTGGCGATCGCCCGGGCGCTCGCGCTGAACCCCGAGCTGATCGTGTGCGACGAGCCGGTCTCCGCGCTGGACGTGCTCGTGCAGGACCAGATCCTCACGCTGCTGCGCCGCCTGCAGGACGAGCTGGGGCTGAGCTACCTGTTCATCTCGCACGACCTGGCGGTGGTGCGGCTCATCTCCGACTACGTGTGCGTCATGAAGGACGGCGAGGTGGTGGAGGCGGCCAGCTCGGAGGAGGTCTTCACCAACCCCCGGCACCCGTACACCCGCCGCCTGCTCGCCTCGATCCCGGGCAACGAGCTGGGCATCGCGGTGGAGGCGGACGGGACGCACGTGTGAGCGCTGACCGGGCCGGACGGTCGGGTGCAGAAGCGCCCCGTTCGTGTCGACCGAGCCGCAGCGACATCACTGCCGGGAGGACCGGCGGCGATGTCGCTGGGCGTCGGTCGGACGGTCGGGCGCGGTGCTCAGCGGGCGAGCTCCCACGTCAAGCGGGCGATCGCCTGCTCCTCGTCCGTGGGGACCACGAGGACCGGGATCGCCGACTCCGGCGCGGAGATCGTGTGGGGCCCGGCCACGCGGGCGCGGTTGGCCTCGGCGTCGTAGGCCACCCCGAGCGCCTCGAGCCGGTCGAGCACGCGCGCCCGGAACGGAGCCGAGTTCTCGCCGATCCCGGCGGTGAACACGATCGCCTGCGCCCCGCCCACGGCCACGTGGTAGCCGCCCACGTACTTGGCCAGCCGGTAGGAGGCCACGTCCAGGGCGTTGCGGGCGCGGCCGTCCCCGGAGGCGGCGTTCTCCAGCACCTGGCGCATGTCCGCCTCCCCGGCCAGGCCCAGCAAGCCCGAGCGCCTGTTCATGAGGGTGTCCAGCTCCTCGGCGTCGTAGCCGTGGTTCCGCATGAGGTGGGTGACCACGGAGGGGTCCAGGTCGCCGGAGCGGGTGCCCATCACCAGGCCGGCCAGCGGGGTGTAGCCCATGGAGGTGTCCACGGAGACGCCGTCGCGGATGGCGGTGGCGGAGGCGCCGTTGCCCAGGTGCAGCACCACGGCCCGGAACTCCCCCCGCGGGATGCCCAGATGCTCCGCGGCGAGGCCGGTGACGAGGTCGTGGCTCGTGCCGTGGAAGCCGTAGCGGCGGATGCCGTGCTCCGTGTAGACCTCGTCCGGCAGGGCGTACTGCCAGGCCTCGCGGGGCATGGTCTGGTGGAACGAGGTGTCGAACACGACCACCTGGGGCATGTCCGGCCAGCGTTCGGCCATGGCGCGCAGCCCCTGGGCGGCGGCGGGGTTGTGCAGCGGGGCCAGCGGGGCGAGGCGCTCGATCGCGCGGATCACCTCGTTGGTCACCCGGGCCGGGGCGGTGAACCGCTCGCCGCCGTGGACCACGCGGTGGCCGGCGGCGTCGATGGTGCGCCCGCCGGTCGCCTCGGCCAGCTCGGCCTCCACCTGCTCGAGGGCGGCGGCGTGGTCCGGCACGCCGGAGCCGGGGACGCCGATGCGCTCCACCAGGCCCTGGGCGAGGACGGGCACCGGGGCGTCCGTGCCGTCGTCGGCCAGCTCACGGAGCTGGTACTTCAGGGACGACGAGCCGGAGTTGATGACAAGGACGAGCACGGGGGACTCCTTCCGGGGCGTCAGCCCTGGGCCTGGGCCTGGATGGCGGTGATGGCGACGGTGTTGACGATGTCCTCCACGGTGGTGCCGCGGGAGAGGTCGTTGACGGGCTTGTTCAGGCCTTGCAGCACGGGCCCGACGGCGACCGCCCCGGAGGACTGCTGGACGGCCTTGTAGGTGTTGTTGCCGGTGTTCAGGTCCGGGAACACGAACACGGTGGCCTGGCCGGCCACCTCGGAGCCGGGCATCTTCGAGGCCGCGACGGAGGCGTTGACGGCGGCGTCGTACTGCAGCGGGCCCTCCACCTTCAGCTCGGGGGCACGCTCCCTCACGAGCTCCGTGGCGGCGCGGACCTTGTCCACGGACTGCCCGGAGCCGGAGGCGCCCGTGGAGTAGGAGAGCATGGCGACGCGCGGGTCCACCCCGAACTGGGCGGCGGTGGCCGCGGACGCCACGGCGATGTCCGCGAGCTGCTGCGCGTCCGGGTCCGGGTTCACGGCGCAGTCGCCGTACACGAGGGCGCGGTCCGGCAGCAGCATGAAGAACACCGATGAGACGATCGAGACGCCCGGCTTCGTCTTCACGAACTCCAGCGCGGGGCGGATGGTGTTGGCGGTGGTGTGGGCGGCGCCGGAGACCATGCCGTCCACGTCGCCCAGGTGGACCATCATCGTGCCGAAGTAGGCGCCCTCCTGCATGACCTCGCGGGCGCGCTCGGCGTCCACGCCCTTGTGGGCGCGCAGCCGGGCGTACTCCTGCGCGTAGCGCTCCAGGTCCGGGGAGTCGGCGGGGTCCACGAGCTCGATCCCGCTCAGGTCCACGCCCTCGCGGGAGGCCAGCTCCCGCACGGCGGCGGCCGGGCCGAGCACCACGAGGTCGCAGACGTCGCGGCGCTGGAGGATCTCGGCGGCGCGCAGCACGCGGGCATCCTCGCCCTCGGGCAGCACGATCCGGCGGCGGTCCGCGCGGGCGCGGGAGATCAGCTCGTGCAGGAAGCGCAGAGGGGTGACGACGTCGGTGCGTGGCAGGTCGAAGCGGGCCAGCAGCTCGTCCCCGTCCACGCGCTGGTGCCAGGTGCCCAGGGCGGCGGCGGTCTTGCGGGGCTGGGCGCTGGAGAGCTCGGAGCGCACCCGGGAGACCTTCGCGGCGGTGGTGAACGTGTCGTCGTGGGTGACGAACACGGGGAAGGCCGCGCCCAGGTAGAGCCGCTGGAGCTGGCGGTTCGGGAGGATGCCGTTGGTGAGGATCATGCCGGAGGGGGTGGGGAAGTCCGGGGTCAGCGAGGAGGCCACGGTGGCCAGGATCGCGTCGGAGCGGTCGCCGGAGACGATCACGAGCGCGCCCTCGCGCAGGACCTCGAGGAAGTTGCCGCCCTCCATGGAGACGGCCTTGACCTCGGCGACGTCGCGGTCCAGCGTCTCCTGCCCGGCCATCTGCTCGAGCCCGAGCGCGTCCGCCACCTCGGCCACCGAGGGGTGCGCGAGCTCGGTCAGCTCGGGCAGCACGTACACGGGCCAGGCGTGGCGGCCGGGGCGCACGGCCGCGCCGACGGCGTCGAGGTCACGGGGGTCCGCGCGGTTGACCATGACGGCCAGCAGCTCGACGCCGGCGTCGTCGAGGGTGCGCCGGGCCAGGTCCACGACGTCGGCCGCCTGCTCGGGTGTCAGGTCCGCGCCGGAGACCACGGCGACCACGGGGGTGCCGAGGTTGCGGGCGAGCTGGGCGTTGAGGTCGAGGTCGGCGGCCGGGTCCGGGCTGATCAGGTCGGTGCCCTCCACCACCACGACGCCGCCCGCCGCCCGCATGGCGTCGTACTGCTCCACGCAGCGCTGCTGGACCTCGTCGCCGCGGCCCTCGGCCATGAGGGTGCGGGCCTCGGCCGCGGTGAGGCCGCCGCGGGCCTGCTCCGGGGAGAGGCCGTACTGCTCGCGCATCAGCAGCACCATGGGGTCGGTCTCCACGTCGTCGCCGGGCACCACGGGGCGGAAGTAGCCCACCGTGCCGGAGCGCCGGTACAGCGAGTCGGCCAGGCCCAGGCTGACGAGGGACTTGCCGGCGCCGGTGGACGTGGTGGAGACGAAGATTCCCTGGGGCATGGCGGACCTTCCGGTGGAGGACGGGGCTCGTCGTTCACGGTACCGAGGCCGCGGCGTCGGGGCCCGTCCCGGCCGACGCGGATCGACGTGAGTGAGGCGTGTCTCTCACGCGCGTAATACACATGACTGCACTCGCCCCGTCAAGCATTAAGGACCCTCCCATGGCAACGAGAGCCGACCGCGGCCGCCCCGTGCACAACCCCGACATCATCGGGTTCACGGACGCCGAGCTCAACGAGACCCCCATCCGGCCGAAGTGGAACTCGCTGGGACCCGGCATCGTGGCGGCCGCCACGGGCGTGGGCGCCGCGGACCTCGTGGCCACCCTCACCGCCGGCTCCCGCTACGGCTACATGCTCCTGTGGGCCGTGATCCTGGGCGTGATCTTCAAGATCGTGCTCGTGGAGGGCGTGGGCCGCTGGTACCTGTCCACCGGCAAGACGATCTTCCAGGGCTGGCGCTCGCTGGGCTCCTGGACCTCCTGGTACTTCGGCCCCTACATCCTGATCTGGGGCTTCGTGTACGGCGCCACCGCCATGAGCTCGGCCGCGCTGCCCCTGGCCGCGCTGTTCCCGGGCGTGGACATGAAGGTCTACGCGATCGGCCTGGGCCTCGTGGGCCTGGGCCTGGTGTGGCTGAACCGGTACGGGCTGATCGAGAAGCTCATGGCGGTGCTGATCGGCGTCATGTTCCTGACCGTCCTGCTCTCCGCGGCGCTCACCGCCCCCAACGTGGGCGACATCCTCGCCGGCCTGGTCCCGCGCATCCCGTCCGGCGACCCGGACGTCATGTTCTACGTGCTCGGCCTGGCCGGCGGCGTGGGCGGCACCATCACCCTCGGCGCGTACGCCTACTGGCTGCGGGAGAAGGGCTGGAACGTCCCGAAGTACATGCGGGTGATGAAGTTCGACAACGCGACGTCGTACATCCTCACCGGCATCTTCGTGATCGCCACCATGATCATGGGCGTCGAGCTGCTCCACTCGGCCGGCCTGGCGATCTCCTCCGGTGACCGCGGCCTGCTCGACGTCGGCAACGTGCTCGCCGAGCGCTACGGCCAGGCGTACTCCGTGGTGTTCCTGGTGGGCTTCTTCGCCGCGTCCTTCTCCTCGCTTCTGGGCGTGTGGCACGGCGTCTCCCTGATGTTCGCGGACTTCTGGACGAACTTCCGCCGCCCCGCGGACGAGCTCGACCAGGACGACGCCCCCTCGCTGGCCTCGAAGCCGGGCCGCTTCTTCCTGCTGTGGCTGACCTTCCCGCCGATGACCCTGCTGTTCCTGGATCGCCCGATCTTCCTGATCCTGCTCTACGGCACGCTCGGCGCCTTGTTCATGCCGTTCCTGGCCGTGACGCTGCTGTTCCTGAACAACAAGAAGGAGGTGCCGGCCCAGTTCCGCAACGGCTGGATCCGCAACACGCTGCTGGGCCTGACGGCCGCCGTGTTCGTGGCGATCGGCGTGAACGAGCTGTGGAAGGCCCTGCAGCCGCTGATCGGGGGCTGACCGGGTGGCCGGCCGGGTGGGCTCCGACTCGGCCGGCCCTGGCCGGTGACCACGGGCGGCGCAGCGGGCACACTGGTGCCATGATCGTCGCCTTCTCCGTCGCTCCCTCCGGCCAGCCCGCCGACTCCGCCCACCTGCCCGGGGACGCGGACACCGCCTCCGTGCACCGGGCGGTGGCCGCCGCCGTCGCCGTGGTCCGCGCCTCCGGCCTGCCCCACCGCACCTCCTCGATGTTCACGGAGATCGAGGGCGACTGGGACGAGGTGATGGAGGTCGTGCGCGGCGCCGTGGACGCGGTCTCCTCGTACGGCTCCCGGGTCTCGCTCGTGCTCAAGGCGGACATCCGCCCCGGCCACTCGGGCGAGCTGGACGGCAAGCTCGAGCGCCTCGAGGCGGCGCTCGCCGAGGACGGGAACGGGGACGCGGCGGACGCCCGCTGATCCCGGCTGACCCCCAGCCCCCCACCCCCGCCCACCCCCACTTCCGTTCGAGAAACGGGAGCCTCGGGAGGCACCTTCGTTCGAGGAACGGGAGGTCCCCCGACCGCTTTCGTTCGAGGAACGGGAGCCCCACATGCCCAGGAGGTCCGCCATGGCCGTCACCGTGCGACCGGCCACGTCCGACGACGTCGAGCCCCTGCTGCGCGTCAAGGCACAGGCCTGGCGCGAGGCCTACGGCGGGCTGCTGCCCGCCGCGCACCTGGACGCCGTGGACGCGGGCGTGCCGGAGCAGGTCCCGGGGTGGGCCGCGCTGGTCGGCTCGGACCGGGAGCTGTGGGTCGCCGACGACGGCGGCCGGCTGCTCGGCATGGCGCTCGCGGGCCCGCGGCGCAGCCAGGGCGGGGGCCTGCCCGACCTCGAGCTCATGGCGCTCTACGTCCTGGCTGAGGCGTACGGCACGGGCCTGGGTGCGCTCCTGCTGGACGCCGTCGTCGGGAAGCGTCCGGCGGTCCTGCGCGTGCTCGCCGAGAATCCGCGCGCGGTGGCCTTCTACGCGAAGCACGGCTTCGCGCCCGAGGGTGGGCCCGAGCCCATGACCGGGCCGTGGGCGGGCTTGCACGAGCAGTTGATGGTGCGTCGTGGCTGAGCGGCGGACTCGCTCCGGGCGGGCGTCGGGCTCCCGTTCCTCGAACGGAAGCGGTCGGGGGACCTCCCGTTCCCCGAACGAAGGCGCCTCTGGAGGCTCCCGTTTCCCGAACGAAGGCGTGGGGGCGTGAGCCGGCGGTCGGGTCGGTCGTCGGGTCGGTCGTCGGCGGCGTCCTCGTCGTCGCGGGGGTCGGCCGCCCGGCGCGGCCGGGCCGCGGAGCCGGAGGGGATCGTCCCCGGCGTCCACGAGATCAGCCACGGCACCGCGGAGATCCGCGAGGACCCGTACGAGCCCGGCGCGTTCGTGCTGTACGTCAACGGGGTCGAGTCCTCCCCGCTGGACCCCGACCACCCCGAGCGGATGGGCTTCGAGTACATGCGCTGGGCCGTCGCGGCCGTCCGCGCGCACTGGCCGGAGCCCACGCCGCTGCGGGCCCTGCACCTGGGCGGCGCGGGCTGCGCCCTCGCCCGCTGGGTGGACCACGCGCACCCCGGCTCCCATCAGACCGCGGTGGAGATCGACGCCGGCCTGGCCGCCCTCGCGCGTGAGCGCTTCGGCCTGCCCCGCGCCCCGGCCCTGCGCATCCGCGTGGCCGACGCCGCCGAGGTCCTGGCCACGGCCCACCCGGCCAGCCGCGACCTGATCATCCGCGACGTCTTCGCCCCGGACCCCACGGACCTGACGGGCGCCCGCCACATCACCCCGCCGGGCCTCACCGGCCTGGACGCGGCCCGCGCCGCCGCGCGGGTCCTCGCCCCCGGCGGGCTGTACGTGCTCAACGTGGGCGGCGGGCCGGACCTGACGTCGGTGCGGGCGGACGTGGCCGCCGTCGTCGCCGCGTTCGAGCACGTCGAGGTGATCGCGGATCCGCCCATGCTCAAGGGGCGGCGCCGCGGCAACGTCATCGTGGCGGCCTCGGACGCCCCCGTGGCCCGCCCCGCCGCGGACGCCCCGCCCGGCTCCGACCCCCGCGACCGCCTGGCCCGTGCCCTGCGCATGGACGCCTTCCCGGCCCGGCTCGCGGAGGATCCACGCGGCTTCCCCGCGGGCGTCGCGCCCGGGATCACGGGACTCGTCCCGGGCCCCGAGGCGTAGACTGGAGGCACTCGGCCGGGTCCGCCCGGGGCCCGTCGAGTCCGACTCGAGGAGGTCGCCATGTCCGCCCAGACCCAGCCCGCCGCCACCCGCCGTGAGGACGCACCGCTCGGCGTCCTGGTGGGTGTGGACGGCTCCGACCAGTCCGTCTCCGCCGCCCGCTGGGCCCAGCGCGAGGCCGGCCTGCGCGGCGAGCCGCTGACCCTCGTCACCGCCTACTCGATCCCCGCGTACTGGGGTTACGGCGCGGACGCCAGCGGCGCCGTCCTGGACGACTCCCGTCTCCGCGAGGGCGTGCAGGCCCTCCTGGAGGAGGTCGCCGGCAAGCTCGACGCCGACGGGGTGCGTCCGGAGCTGCGTGTGGAGATCGGGGACGCGGCCGGCGTCCTCGTGGAGCTCTCCGCCGAGGCCTCCCTGCTCGTCTCGGGCGCGCGCGGCCGCGGCGGCTTCATGGGCCGCCTGCTCGGCTCGGTGGCCGCCGCGCTGCCCGGCCACGCGCACTGCCCGGTCGCCATCATCCCCGCCGGGGTCGAGGCCAGCCGCGCGGGGGACAGGACCGCCGTCGTGGTGGGCGTCGACGGTTCCGAGCAGGGCCGTGCCGCCGCTCTCGAGGCCGCTGAGGAGGCCCGCCTCCGCCAGGCCCCGCTGAAGCTCGTGTGCGCCGTCCCGCCCCTGGGCGCGAATGCCGCGTGGCTGGCGGTCAGCCTGGACGAGGAGGCCCGCGAGCGGGAGCTG
The DNA here is from genome assembly GCF_027158145.1 of Micrococcus sp. H39-S4. Taxonomy (NCBI): domain Bacteria; kingdom Bacillati; phylum Actinomycetota; class Actinomycetes; order Micrococcales; family Micrococcaceae; genus Micrococcus; species Micrococcus sp. H39-S4. Next base: position 98,867 of record NZ_JAPVLT010000003.1, on the reverse strand, counting down.
CGGGAGCGTCTCGAGGCCGGCGCCGCGTGGATCAGCTCCGAGTTCCCCGGTCTCGAGGTCCTCACCGAGCTCGTGGACGGCACCCCCGTGGACGTGTTGGTGGACCAGACCGCCACCGCCCGCCTCACCGTGGTGGGCACGCGCGGTCTGGGCGGCTTCGCCGGTGCGATCGTCGGCTCCACCAGCCGCGGCGTCGCGGACCACGCGAAGGGTCCGGTGCTCGTCGTCCCGTTCCGCGAGGACGTCCGCCTCGGCCGCCGCGCCTCGTTCGGCCCGGTCCAGGACCAGTCGGGGTCCTGACCGGCGCTCAGCCCCAGCCGAGCTCGTGGAGGCGCTCCTCGGAGATGCCGAAGAAATGCCCCACCTCGTGCATGACGGTGACGGTGATCTCGTCCTCGAGCTCGGCGCGGGAGGTGCAGTGGCGGGTGAGCGGGCCGCGGAACACCACGATCCGGTCCGGCATCTGCCACGCGAACTCGGCGCGCTCGGTCAGCGGCACGCCCTCGTAGAGGCCGAACAGCTCGGTGGCCGGGTCCTCCCAGCGCTGCGGCTCGTACTCGTCCTCCACCACCACGACGACGTTCGTCAGCAGCCGTGCCAGCTCGTCGGGGATACGGGCGAGGGCCGCGGAGACGGCGTCGTCGAACTCCTGCTCGCTCATCCACGTGGCGGCGGGCTGGTCGGGCGACGGGCGGTGGTCCACGGCGGCTCCTGGGGGTGCGGGGCTCCGCGGTGCGGAGGGCGGCCGGCCGGCGGCCGGACTTGCCGGAGGGTGTGCGGCCACCATAGACTCCCAGGGTCCACCTCGGGAATCTCGACATCGGACCTGCCCCTATCGTCTAGAGGCCTAGGACACCGCCCTTTCACGGCGGCGACACGGGTTCGAATCCCGTTGGGGGTACGCAGAACGGCCGCCCTCGGCGGCCGGAACGGCACGTGGAGCGTGGATTTGCACGACGCTCGGAGGCTCTGCTAGAGTTTCCACTCGTTGCGAAAGCGGCGAGAACAACAGAACATGGCCCTGTAGCGCAGTTGGTTAGCGCGCCGCCCTGTCACGGCGGAGGTCGCGGGTTCAAGTCCCGTCAGGGTCGCTCGGATCGTCCGATCACCGGCATTCGGAAACGGAGTCCGGTGACGCATGGTCCTGGTGACGAAGGTCGCCGGGCTCTGTAGCTCAGTTGGTAGAGCGTACGACTGAAAATCGTAAGGTCACCGGATCGACGCCGGTCGGAGCCACCACTTCGAGAAGGCCCCCCGCAGACGCGGGGGGCCTTCGTCGTCCGGGGCGACGGGCCGCTGACAGGCGGCGACGCGGTGGGCACACTGGGTCGATGCCCGATTCCCCCTCCGCCCGCGCGACCGGCGGCGAGACCGCGCTCGTGGTGATCGACGTCCAGCACAGCTACTTCGAGCATCCCGCGCTGGCCGCCCATCAGTCCGAGCTGACGGCGGCGGTCGTGGAACTGCTCCGGGCCGCGCACGAGGCCGGCCGTCCCGTCTTCCTGGTGCGGACCGAGCACGCGCGGGACCGCTCCACGTGGACGTTGAACATGCTGGCCGACGACGAGGGCTTCGCCTTCCCGGGCACCCGGCAGGCCGCTCTGCTCGACGGGGTCGCGGCGGCCGCCCCGGACGCCGTCGAGGTCGTGAAGACCCGGGACTCCGCCTTCCACGGCACAGGACTGGCGGCCGAGCTGCGGGGCCGCGGGGTGGATCGGCTCCTGCTGTGCGGCGTCTCCACCCACAGCTGCATCGCCGAGACCGCCACGGCCGCGTTCGCCCTCGACTTCCACGCCGCGATCGCGACGGACGCGATCGCCTCCGAGGAGCCGGCGCTGGCCGCGGCGATGCTCGACTTCCTCCGCGACGAGATGCGTCAGCCGCTCCTCGGGCAGGACGAGGCACTCACCCTCCTGCGCACCGGCCTCGTCCCCGACCGGGGCTGAGGGGCGTTCACAGGATCTCGACGTCGCCCTCGTCCGCACGCGTGCGGTCCTGGGCGTCCTCCTCGATGTGCATGGCGGCGGACTCCGCATTGCGCAGGGAGTCCGGGGCACGTCCCTCCCCGGCCCGGTGCTGCGGGTCGTCCGAGCCGCCGCGCACGGGCTGGCCGTCGCGGCCGTCCTCCGGCTCGGGGTCGCCGGCGGCGTTGGGATCGGCGAGCAGGTCCGTCTCGAGCTCTCGTTCGTCCTCGCGGTCCTCGAAGGGGACGTCGGTCATGGTGCGGGTCCTTCCTCTCACGGGCGGGCCCGTCCGGCGCCGCCGTCGTCGTGGTGCCCCACACCCTAGTGAGGCCGCCCACGCCTCACCAGGGGGCGCCCGCGCCGGGGCCGTGGGCGCGGTCACCCGGCCGGGTGAGACCGTCCACTCGGCCGCGTCTCAGGCGGGGGGCCGGCGCGCGGGACCACGTAGGGTCGGGAGGATGAGCGATCCGACACCGCCCTTGAAGAATCCACTGGATCCTGAGCGGGCCGACACCCGCCCCTCCTCCGCCCCCACGGCCGACGGCGCCGTCGCCCCTGCCACCTCCGCCGCGGCCGCCCGCGACCGCGTCCTGCTGCCGTGGGTGTTCTGGCCCTCCGCGGTCATCGTGCTCTCCTTCGTGGGGGCCACGCTGCTCGCCCCCGAGCAGATGACCGTGGGCATCGGCCTGGTCCAGCAGGCCATCATCACGAACTTCTCGTGGTGGTACGCCCTCGTCGCCCTGTTCTTCGTGCTGTTCTGCGGCTACCTCGCGTTCTCCCGCAAGGGCGACATCACCCTGGGCAAGCCCGATGAGAAGCCCGAGTTCTCCACGCTGTCCTGGTTCTCCCTGCTCTTCGCGGCGGGCATGGGCATCGGCCTCGTGTTCTTCGGCATGACCGAGCCGCTCATGCACTTCACCTCGCCGCGGCCCGACGTGGCGGCCGCCAACCCCACCCAGGCGGAGGCCGCCCAGTCGGCGCTGGCCACCACGTTCCTGCACTGGGGCCTGCAGCCCTGGGCGATCTACGCGGTGGTGGGCGTGGCGGTCGCGCTGGCCATCCACCGGCGTGGCCGTCCCCTCGCGCTGCGCTGGGCCTTCGAGCCGCTGATCGGCGAGCGCCGCGTGCGCGGCGGCTGGGGCCACCTGATCGACAACATCGCCCTCATCGGCACCGTCTTCGGCGTGGCCACCTCGCTGGGCCTCGGCGTCACCCAGATGTCCGCGGGCCTGCGCGCGCTGGGCATCGTGCCCGAGGACAGCCCCTGGCTCGAGTACGCCATGATCGGCGCGGTCACCTGCGTGGTGCTCTACACCGTGGTCTCCGGTGTCGAGCGCGGCATGAAGTGGCTGTCCAACACCAACCTGATCCTGGCCGCCGGACTGCTGCTGTTCATCGCGATCGTGGGGCCCACCGCGTTCCTGCTCAAGGAGATGGTGCAGTCCCTCGGCTCCTACATGCAGTACTTCTTCGCGAACTCGCTCAACGTCTCCGCGTTCTACGGCGCCGAGGGCGACGCGTGGCAGGCCGGCTGGAGCGCGTACTACTGGGGCTGGTGGATGTCCTGGACGCCGTTCGTCGGCATCTTCATCGCCCGCATCTCGCGCGGTCGCACCGTGCGCGAGTTCATCGCCGGCGTGCTGCTGGTGCCCACCCTGGTCTGCGTGGTCTGGTTCGGCATCCTGGGCGGCACCGCGATCTTCCTCGAGACCACCCGCCCGGCCGGGTACACCTCCGTGGTGGGCGCGGACGGCGCCATCGACTCGAACACCGCGCTCTTCCAGGTGCTCGAGCAGCTGCCCGCGGGCATGATGCTCGTGGTCGGCGCCATCATCCTCTCGGGCATCTTCTTCATCACCTCCGCCGACTCGGGCTCGCTGGTGATGGGCATGCTCGCCACCGGCGGCGACGTGAACCCGAAGGCCACGGTGAAGATCTTCTTCGCCATCGCCACCTCGCTCATGGCCGCGGCCCTGCTGGCCGCCGGCGGCCTGTCCGCCATCCAGGTCCTGGCCATCACCATCGGCCTGCCGTTCTCCGTGCTGATGCTGCTGATCTGCCTGGCCACGTTCCGCTCGCTCGGCTACTCCGTGGCGCGGGTGGAGGCGGTGCGCCGTCAGGCCATGCTGGCCTCCATCAAGGACCGCCTGGGCCTCGAGTCCGACGACGACGAGGTGGTCGACGCCGGCCCCGTGGCGGCCTCGCAGTGGTGGGCCTCGCTCAGCCGGGACCACCAGCAGCGGATCGCCGATGCGGCCGCCGGCGTCCCGGCCTCGGAGGGGCCGCGCCGCACCCGGCTGCGCCGCCACGGGCACTGACGTCCGCCCCCGGGCGCCCTCCCGGCCCCGACGAGAACGGCCCCTGTCCCGCGCGGGACAGGGGCCGTCGTCGTCGTGGGGGTCAGTCCTCGTGGGACTGGCGGGTGCGGACCACCGGCAGGGTGCCGGTGCGGTCGTGGGCCGCGGCCGACGTGCGGGTGCCCGTGACGAACCAGGCGAGGGTCAGGACCGCGACCCACACGAGACCGATGATGAGCGCCTGGCGCGAATCCGGGATGGTGGCCATGGTGATCACCACGGTGGCCACGAACGCCAGGCCCAGGTAGGTGCCGACGCCGCCCAGCGGCATGGGGAAGGGGGACGGCTCCGCGCCCTGCTCCGCGACGCGCCTGCGCATGGCGCGGTGGGACAGGAAGATCATGGCCCAGGTCAGCACCACGGCGAACGAGGCGACGCCGGCCACCAGGCTGAAGGCGTTCGGGTCCACGGTGATCAGCACCGCGCCGAGCACCATCACGCCCAGCATCACGGCCACGGACAGCCACGGCACGCCGCCGCGGTTGGTGTGGGTGAAGGCCCGGGGTGCCTGGCCGTCGTGGGCCATCGCGTAGAGCAGGCGACCGGACGCGTAGATGCAGGCGTTGATCGCGGAGACGGCGGCGGTGAGCACCACGAAGTTCAGCAGGTGCGGGGCGAAGGGGACGCCGAGGCCCTCGAAGATCTGCACGAACGGGCTGGCCTTGCCGTCCACCTGGTTCCAGGGGACGAGGGCCATGATGACCGCCATCGTCAGCACGTAGAACAACAGGATGCGGATCGGCACCGTGTTGATGGCCTTGGGCAGCACCTTCTCCGGGTTCTTGGCCTCGCCCGCGGCCACGCCGAGGGTCTCGATGCCGCCGAAGGAGAACGTCACGATGGTGAGCGCGGTCAGCACGCCCAGGATGCCGTGCGGCAGGAATCCGCCGTGGTCCACGAGGTTCGCCAGGCTGGCCTGGGTGCCGTCCGCGGTGGAGGCGCCGGTGAAGAGCAGGATCACACCGCCGAAGATCATCGCCACGATGGCCCCGACCTTCACGAGCGTCAGCCAGAACTCGGCCTCACCGAAGTTGCCGACGTGCGTGAAGTTGATCAGGCCGACCACGAGGATCGTGGCCGCGACCCAGGCCCAGGCCGGGACCCCCGGGAACCAGAACGCCATGTACGTGGTGATGGCGGCGGTGTCCGCGACGATCACGACGGCCAGCTCGAAGACGAAGGTCCAGCCGGTCACGTAGCCGGCGAAGGGGCCGAGATAACGGGAGGCGTAGGCGGCGAAGGACCCGGAGACGGGCTCCCGGAGCGTCATCTCGCCGAGGGCGCGCATCACGAGGAACACGGCGGCGCCCGCGACGAGGAAGGACAGGATCACGCCCGGCCCGGCGGCCTGGATGCCGCCGGCCGAGCCGTAGAAGAGGCCGGTGCCCACCGCCGTGCCCAGGGCGATGAACATGATGTGCCGCTGGCTCAGGCCGCGGTGCAGCTGCCCGCGGTCCGCGGTGGCCGCGCCGGTCTCGGCGACGCGGGAGCCGAAGGGGGAGGTGCTCACGTGAAGTCTCCGCTCGAAGGGGGGTGGATCAGGACACGCCATGGTGACTCGTGACACAGCGTTCATGCCACTTTGTCCGGTGTGATGCGAGTCATCGTGGACGTTACGTCGCGTTCGTCCGGCCGGGCCGGATGATGTGACCTCGCCCACCGCGGATTCCCCGCGGAAGGTCCGGGGTGCCCCGGCGGGTCCCGGGGCGCGCCGGGCTCAGTCCATGAGCAGCCACGCGGCGGCGTCGTGCGCGAGCCGCCCGTCCTGCACGGCCTCCGCCTCCTCGAGGGAGAACAGGGCCCGGGAATGGCCCGCGGGCAGGTCGACGGGATCGGTCGACAGGTTCGCCATCACGAGCACGGTGCGCGCCGGGATCGGCTCGCCCGAGCCCAGGTGCCGGCCACCGCCCGAGGTGACCGTGAACGCCAGCACCCCGCGTGCGGGGTCGTGGTGCTCGGACCACGCGAACGTGCCCGTGCCCAGGTCGAGCTCGCCGCGGATCTGCAGCAGACGCCGGTACAGCTCGAACACGGAGCCCTCGACGCCGACCTGCCGGTCCGCCGCCAGCGCCCGGAAGGACGCGGGCTGGGGCAGCCACGGCGCGGCGACGCCCTCGGCGGCGGACGCGGGGCCGTCGTCGTCCGCGGGGGTCGAGAAGCCGTAGGACGGCTCGTCCGCGGCCCACGGCAGAGGGATGCGGCAGCCGTCGCGGCCGGGCTCCTTGCCGTCCGTGCGGAAGAAGTACGGGTCCTGGCGATGCTCGGCGGCGAGGGTGGTGTGCTCGGGCAGGCCCAGCTCGTCGCCCTGGTAGATGTACGCGGAGCCGGGCAGGCCCAGCTCCACCATCGCGGCGGCGCGGGCCCGACGGCGACCGACCGCCTCGTCTGGCTGCTCGTCCTCGGCCGTGATGCCGGCGGGGTAGGAGCTCGGGTCGGCGAGGCCGTAGCGGGAGGCGTGGCGCACCGTGTCGTGGTTCGAGAGCACCCAGGTGTTCGGGGCGCCGACCCGGCCGGCCTGCTCGAAGGACCGGTCGATCGCGTGGGTCAGCGAGGCGGCGTCCCAGCCGGCCATGAGGTAGGTGAAGTTGAAGGTCTGGTGCATCTCGCCGGGGCGGACGTACCGGAACATCCGCGAGAGCGGGGCCACCCACGCCTCGGCCACCATCATCGGCTCGTGGTCGTAGGAGTCCAGGACCCGCCGCCAGTCCCGGTAGACCTCGTGGACGCGGTCCTGGTCCATGAACGGGGTGAGCGGCTCGAAGGTGTCCGGGTCGAACGTGGGGTCGGCGTCCTCGCCCGCGTCCGTGACCATGCCCATGCGGGAGTGCTCGGCGTCCGGGTAGCCGGGCTGCTTGATGAGCCCGTGGGCCACGTCCACCCGGAAGCCGTCCACGCCGCGGTCCAGCCAGAACCGCAGGATGGAGCGGAACTCCTCGCGCACCTCCTCGTTCTCCCAGTTCAGGTCCGGCTGCGTGGTGTCGAACAGGTGCAGGTACCACTGGCCCGGGGTGCCGTCCGCCTCGGTCACACGGGTCCAGGCCCCGCCGCCGAACGTGGACTCCCAGTTGTTGGGGGGCAGCTCGCCGTGCTCGCCGCGGCCCTCGGCGAAGTGGTAGCGGGCGCGCTCGGGGGAGCCGGGGGCGGCGGCCAGGGCGGCCTGGAACCACGCGTGCTCGGACGAGGTGTGGTTCGGCACGAGGTCCACGACCACGCGGATGCCGGCCTCGTGCGCGGCGGCGATCATCTCGTCCGCGTCCGCGAGCGTGCCGAACCGCGGGTCCACGGCGCGGTAGTCCGCGACGTCGTAGCCGGCGTCGTGCTGCGGGGAGAGGTAGAAGGGCGAGAGCCAGATCGCGTCCACGCCGAGCTGGGCCAGGTAGTCGAGGCGCGAGGTGACGCCGCGCAGGTCGCCCATGCCGTCCCCGTCCGCGTCCGCGAAGGAGCGCGGGTACACCTGGTAGATCACGGCGTCCACCCACCACGGGGTGACGGGCCGGTTCCGGGCTTCCGAGGGCGGGGTGCTCAGGCGCTGCGTGGTCATGGGATCCACCCTAGGCCCGACGCGGGAGCGCGCGCCCCGCGTGAGCGGCGTCGGCGGCGTGGTGTGCGTCTCGAGCACCCGGGTCGGCCCCACCCCGGTGCGCCGGCGGCCGGCTCAGGTCAGCCTGGCCAGCATCCCGACGGCGGCCCAGCGCCGGTTCAGTCGTTCCTGTGCGACGCCGGCGGTCGCCTCGTCGCCCTCCTCGAGCGCGTCGATGAGCGTCCACAGGTCGAAGACGGAGTCGTCCGGCCACACGTGCCGCGTGAGGCCGCCGTAGTCCAGCTCGATCCACGAGTCGGGGTGGAACGCGCCGAGCCACTCCACCATCACCGTGAGCTCGCCGATCAGCTCCGCATCCGGGGCGTGCCGCGCGAGCACCGCCGCCGCGTGCCCGGCCCGCTCCCGGGCGGCCACGATCGGGGCGCGCCGGTACGCCGTGCGCTCGCCGTCCACGAGGCGCTTCACCGGCTCCTCGGGGTCGAACACCGTGAGCCAGCCGTGCGGCACACCCCACGTGGCCGTGCGCGTCTGCACGCGGTGGTGCTCCGGCGCGCCGCCCTCGTCCTGCGGGTCCTGGCCCGCCGCGTCCGGGTCGGGGGAGAGGCCCCACTCGTCCTCGAGCGCCACGAGCGCGCGGCCGCGGTTCATGGCGCGCGCCGCCGGCGGGATGGCGGCCTCGTGCAGCCGCGGCAGCATCGTCTCCTCGAGCATGGCCGCGGCCATCTCGGCGCGCAGGCCCCGCTCGTCCGGGCAGTAGAAGGCGGAGCGGTGCTCGTCCTGGAGGACCCGCACCAGGTCGTCCTCACCGGGTTCCGGGAACGGGTCGGCCACGGGCCGGGCCAGGCGACGCCGGGCCCGTTCGGCCGCCTCGGCCTCGACCTCGGCACGGGTGCGGTGGCCGCCGGCGATCAGCCGCGCCTGGACCGCGTCCGGGAACGCGGCCAGCGGCTGGAAGACGCGCAGGTGCGCGGTGCCGCGCGCGACACCCGGGGGCGGGCCGCCGTCGTCGTGGGTCATCGCGGGCTCGTCCGTGGTTCAGCCCAGCTCGACGACCACGGGCGCGTGGTCCGAGGCGCCCTTGCCCTTGCGCTCCTCGCGGTCGATCCAGGCGTCCGTGACCGTCCGTGCGAGGGCGGGGGAGCACAGCTGGAAGTCGATGCGCATGCCCTTCTTCTTGGGGAAGGCCAGGCCCGTGTAGTCCCAGTACGTGTACACGCCGGGGCCGGGGTGGCGCGGGCGCACCACGTCCACCAGCCCGGCGTCCTCGAACGCGTGGAACGCCGCGCGCTCGGCCGGGGAGACGTGCGTGTAGCCCTCGCGCTGGAACAGCTCGATGTCCCACACGTCCTCGTCCTGCGGAGCGATGTTCCAGTCGCCGGCCAGGGCGAGCCGGGTGTCCGGGTCCTCGGCGAGGCGAGCGGCCGCGTGCTCCTGGAGCACGCGCAGCCACTCGAGCTTGTAGCCCATGTGCTCGTTCTCCAGGCCGCGCCCGTTGGGCACGTACAGGCTCCACAGACGCACCGGGGCGACGCCGTCGGCCGCCTCGGCGCCCACGGTCGCCCCGATGGCGCGGGACTCCTCCTGCGGGTCCACGCCGCCCTTGCCGAAGTGCGGCTGGCCGGGGAAGCCGCGCTGCACGTCGCTCAGGCCGACGCGGGAGGCGATGGCCACGCCGTTCCACTGCGAGGTGCCGTTGTGCACCACCTCGTAGCCGGCGCGCTCGAAGAGCTCCCACGGGAAGTTCTCGTCCCGGCACTTGGTCTCCTGGATGGCCAGGACGTCGATGTCATGGCGCTCGAGGAAGGCCTCGACGCGGTCGGCGCGGGCACGGAGGGAGTTGACGTTCCAGGTGGCGATCTTCACCCGGCCAGGCTATCGAAGGGCGCGGACACCGTGGGATCGGCGCCTCAGCGCCACCAGTCGTCGTGGATCGTCACCGGCGTGGTGCGCTTGTGGCGGCTGCGGAGCCAGATGCCCTCGAGCTTCTCCGCGACCTCGGTCGGGACGTCCTTGCCCTCGAGGTAGTCGTCGATGTCCTCGTACGTCATCCCGAGTTCGGCCTCGTCCGTCTGGCCCGGCGTGCCGTCCAGCAGGTCCGCGGTAGGCACCTTGTTCCACAGGGGCTCGGGGGCTCCGAGTTCGCGGCCCAGCGCCCGCACCTGCCGCTTGTTCAGGCCGGCCAGCGGCAGGACGTCCGCGCCGCCGTCGCCGAACTTCGTGTAGAACCCGGTGATGGCCTCCGCTGCCTGGTCCGTGCCGATCACCAGCTGCCCGTGGGCGCCGGCCACCGCGTACTGGGCCGTCATGCGGATGCGGGCCTTCACGTTGCCCTGGTTGTAGTCCGAGATCGGCTCCCCCACGGCCTCAGCGAAGGCGGCGGCCAGACCCTGCACGGCCTCCGCGATGTTCAGGGTGACGTCCTGATCCGCACCCACGAAGTCCAGGGCCGCCCGCGCATCCGCCTCGTCGTGCTGCACCTTGTAGGGCAGGCGCACGGCGGTGAACCGGGGGTTCTCGCGGGAGGGCACGACGTCGGCGCCCACCCCCGCCTCACCCGGCGGGGTGGTGCCGGGGCCGCCCAGGGCGACGGCGTCCGTGACGCCGAGCTGGGCGCGGCGACGCTCGACGGCGAGCTGGGCCAGCCGGCCGCCCACCGTGGAGTCCACGCCGCCGGAGATGCCCAGGACGAAGCCGGACGCGCCCGTGGCCGCGAGGTAGTCGGCGAGGAAGGCCACGCGCCGTTCGACTTCGGCCGCCGGGTCGATCTCGGGGAGGACGCCCTGCTGGGCGATGATCCGCTGCTGGAGTTCACGCATGCCGGTCAGCGTAGGACCGGCCCCGCGCACGGGGACAGGGGCGGTCGGCGACGACGGCTCACGCGTCCGGGTGCCCCAGGTTGCGGGCGATGCGGCGCAGGACGCGGACGGCGTCGTCGATCTGGTCCCGCGGGACGTCCGCCGTCGCCTCGGCACGCAGGGCCTCGACCGCCTCACCCACGCGGGCGCCCGCGGTGCGGCCCGTGGCGGTGAGGGTGTAGAGGTCGCCCTCGATCGTCACCCAGTGGGACTCGACCAGCTCCTCGATCTGACCGGACACCGCGCCGCGCTGCTCCTCCTCGAAGCCGGCCTCGAGCTCGGCGCGGGACTGCGGGGCCACCGTGAGGGTGTTCAGCAGCTGCCACTGGACGCGGGTCAGGCCGTGCTCCTCGAGGCTCTCGGCCACGCGCGCCGCGATCAGGCCCTCGGTGAGGGTGAGCCAGTGCGCCAGGGGCAGGCCGGAGGGATGCTGGACGGGGGCGTCGTCGTGCGGGATCTCGCTCATAACCCGAGCCTAGCCAGGCCGGGACGGAATCGGCAGGGGTGGCCGGGCTCGCACTAGCATGGGCGGCATGACCGACGCGCAGACCCCCACCGTCCCCACGCCCGAGCAGGACCGCGAGCGGCTCAAGCAGCTCATCCAGGAGCTGGCCGTGGTGCACGGCCGGGTGACCCTGTCCTCCGGCAAGGAGGCGGACTACTACGTGGACCTGCGTCGTGTCACCCTGCACCACGAGGCCGCCCCACTGATCGGCCGCGTGATGCTGCGCCTGCTCGAGGAGAACGGGATCGAGTTCGACGCGGTGGGCGGCCTGACCATGGGCGCCGACCCCGTGGCCACCGCGATGATGCATCAGGCCGGCACCGCGGGCCGCGCGCTCGACGCGTTCGTGGTGCGCAAGGCGCAGAAGTCGTACGGCATGGGCCGGCAGGTGGAGGGCCCGGGCGTGGACGGGCGCCGCGTCGTCGTGCTGGAGGACACCTCGACGACGGGCGGCTCCGCGCTGACCGCCGTCGAGGGCGTGCGCAACGCGGGCGGCGACGTCCAGGCCGTGGCCGTGATCGTGGACCGCGCGACCGGCGCCGCCGAGCGCGTGGCCGAGGAGGCGGGGGTGCCGTACCTGTACGCGTTCGGCAAGGACGAGCTCGGCCTCGACTGAGCCTCGGCCGGCCCCGCGCACCCGGCCTACAGCCAGTCCGCGCGCTTGAACAGCACGAACAGCGTGAGGGCCACCGCCAGCATGAGTCCCAGGGCGAACGGGTAGCCGAACGCCCAGTGCAGCTCGGGCATGCCGTCGAAGTTCATGCCGTAGACCGAGCCCACCAGCTGCGGCGCGAAGATGATCGCCGCCCAGGACGAGATCTGCTTGACCTGTTCGTTCTGGGCGATCGACTGCTCGGCCAGCCGCTTCGACGCCAGCGTCGAGTCCAGCTCGAGGGCGTTGTTGAGCATCTGGCGCATGGTCATCACGCGCTCGTTGATCTGGACGGCGTGGTCGTGGACGTCGCGCAGGCGGCGCAGGTTCTCCACCTCGAGGCGCGCCTGATCGCTGAGTTCCTCGTCCTCCCAGGCGTGGGCGTCGTCGCGCCGGGGCAGGCCGTCGGCGTCGAGGCGGCGGGTGTCCTCATGCAGGCGGGTGCGCACCTCCTCCTGGAGCTGCTCCACGATGGACGGCAGCGCGCGGATGGCGTGCTGGAAGTTCAGCACCTCGCGGGAGAGCTCGTAGATGCGCCGGGAGACGTGCCCGTCGCCGGCGAAGACCTGGTCCTCGATCTCCGCGATGTCCTGTTCGAGGCCGTCGGCCACCGGGAAGTAGTCGTCCACGACACGGTCCAGGATCTCCAGGGTGACCTGCCACGGCCCCATCGCGAGGCGCTCGCGGCCCTCCGTCTCCAGGGACCGTCGCACGGCGGCCAGGTCCGGCTCCTCCGCGTGACGCACCGTCACCACGTAGTGCTCACCGGTGAAGACGCTCAGCTCGCCGAACTCCACGGTCTCGGTGCGGTCGACGTAGCGGGCCGGGTGCAGGACCATGAACGAGTCCTCGCCGTAGCGGTCCAGCTTGGCGCGCTCGCCTCCGGCGAGGGCGTCCTCGACGGCGAGCGGGTGCAGGCGCAGCTCCTCCGCGACCGCTTGGAGCTCGGCCACGTCCGGGCGGTACAGGCCCAGCCAGGCCATGCCGCCGGTGCGCTCGCACTCCTCCCAGGTGTCCTCGAGGGTGGAGGGGGCGTGGACGCGCCGCCCGTCCACGTACACGGCGTTGTCGATCATGCTCACCAGGACATTCTCCCCGACGGTGGCCCCCGGCGTATTCCAGGATGCGCGCGCTACGGTGGCGCCATGAAGACTCCGCGCCATGCCCCGCCCGTCGTCCGCGACGGCAAGACCCTCCTCCCCGCCCACGCCGTCTCCACGGCCCCGGTCACCGCGTTCGGTCTGATCGGCGGCTACCTGACCGCCCGTGAGACCGGCATCCGCCCGCTCGGCGGCGTCGTGCTGGCCGCCGCCGGCCTGTACGCCGGGCGCACGTGGCTGGCCAAGCGTGGGCCCGCCGTCGCCGGTGGCCTGGCCGCCCTGTACCTCGGCGGCTTCGGCGCCTCCCACCCGCTGGCCAAGAAGATCGGTGCGTGGCCGGCGGTGCTCTCCGTGGCCGCGGTGTCCGCCGGGGCCGCCTGGGCGGCCGTCGACCGGTCCGAGGCCGGCCGCTGAGCGAGCCCGCGCCGGCCGAGGACGGCGCCGCGCCCCGCGAGGTCGGCGTCGGCCCGTGGACCGGCCCGTGGCCGGAGGACCCCCGCTACGACCCGGAGCTGCTCGCGCACGGCGACCGCCGCAACGTCCTCGACCGCTACCGCTATTGGCGCCTCGAGGCGATCGTCGCGGACCTCGACGCGCGGCGGCACCCGTTCCACGTCGCCATCGAGAACTGGCAGCACGACCTGAACATCGGCACCGTCGTGCGCACCGCCAACGCGTTCAACGCCGCCGGGGTGCACATCATCGGGCGGCGCCGCTGGAACCGGCGCGGCGCCATGGTCACCGACCGCTACCTGCACGTGCGCCACCACGAGACGGTGGCGGCGTTCACGGAGTGGGCGGCGGGGGAGGGGCTGCCCGTGCTCGGCGTGGACCTGTTCCCCGAGTCGGTGCCGGTGGAGACCTTCGACTTCCCGCGTGCCTGCGTGCTCGTCTTCGGGCAGGAGGGGCCGGGGCTCTCGGCGGAGGTGCGAGCGGCGTCGAGCGCGGTGCTGTCCATCGCGCAGTACGGCTCCACCCGCTCGATCAACGCGGGCGTGGCCGCCGGCATCGCGATGCACGCGTGGATCCGGCAGCACGCGGCCGTCCCCTGAGTCCGGCGCGAGCCAGACGATTCCGCGCTGAAAGGAGCCTCTGGACCGCAGATTCGTCTGGCTCGCGGCGCAGGACGGCGCAGGACGGCGCAGGGTGGCGCAGGACCGCGCCGACGATGTGCGGCGTGACGGCCTCAGCCCGCGAAGGGGCGGGCCGGCAGGCCCGTCACCCCCGGGCGGACGGCGAACAGGGCCCCGGCCAGCGGGTCCTCGCCGCGCTCCAGGTTCTCCCAGGAGGTGGTGATGTACAGGGTGCCGAGGTCGTCGCCGCCGAAGGTGCACGCCGTGGTCTTCTGCACGGGCACCTCCACCACCTCGTCGAGCGTCCCCTCGGGCGTGTACCGGTGGATCTGCCCGTGGCTGATCACGGCCACCCAGATCCCGCCCTCGGCGTCCACGGTGAGCCCGTCCGGCTTGCCCTCGCCGTCGAGCACGTCCACGAGCACGCGGCGGTTCGTCAGGCCCTCCTCGCGGGAGTAGTCGAACACGGCCACCTGCCGTGTGGGGGTGTCGTTGTAGTAGGCCCGCGTGCCGTCCGGGCTCCACTCGAGGCCGTTGGACGTCGTCGCGCCGGTCAGCACGACGTCCACCTCGCCGGCGCCGCCGTCGGGGCCGGGGGCGAGCCGGTAGAGGTTCGCGGCGCCGGGGGTCTTGGCGTACGCCATGGTGCCGCAGTGGAACCGGCCGTCCGGGTCACAGCCGCCCTCGTTCATCCGGATCCCGGCGTCCGCGCCCCACAGCTCGGGCAGCGTCGTCAGCTCGCCCTCGGGCGAGATCAGGGCGAAGCCCCGCTCCACCGCGACGACGGCGCCACCCCCCGCACGCGGGCGCAGCGCGGCGGCCACGTCGCCGACGTGCGTGCGGTCCACCGTCCCGTCGGTGCGCAGGGACAGGACGTCCCCGGCGAGCATGTCCACCCAGCGCAGGCCGCCGCCGGCGGTCACGCCCTCGGCGGCGCTGCCCCACGAGGCGGCCCAGACGGGGCCCTCGCCGTGGTAGGCGATGGGATCGGTGACCTGCTCGGCGCGCATGACTGCTCCTTCGGTGGGCGGGACGGTCCTGGCCCCGACGCTAGCCGAGGCTCAGAACCACCCGCACGAGTCGGCGGTCCAGCGGTCGGCGAGGGTCGCGTCCAGGAACGCCCCCATCCGCGGCAGCGAGGCCACGTGGCCGCCCACGTGGGTCGGGGTGAGGAGCGGGTCGAAACGCACCCGCGCGCCCTCCGCGCACCAGCGGCGGCCCAGGTCGCGGCCGGTGCGGTACGGGATGACGTCGTCCGTGACGGAGTGCGCGATCATCACCGGCACGTCCGGACGGCGGCCCGGTGCGCCGATCCGCTGCTCGGCGAGGATCCCGGCCAGCTCGGCATCGGAGCGGACGAGCTCAGGGAAGTCCTGCCCCGTGTGGGTCAGTGTGGCGGAGTCGAGGTGCGCGTAGGCGAGGCTGCCCACCATGCAGGTCTCGGCCGCGCCGGCGAGGGCCGTCAGGCCGGTCTCGTTGAGATGCGTGGCCGGGTCCACGTCGTACGCGGCGAGCTGCCCGGCCATCGCGTAGAGCAGGAAGGCCGCGTAGAGACCGCCGTCGATCCGGCCCGCGACCTGCACGAGGTCGGCCGGCGGGGCGCCCGCGTAGGCGCCCTTGAGGTCCAGCTCCGGGGCGTAGTCGGGCGCGAGCTCGGCGGCGGCCGCGGCCGCCCCGCCGCCCTGTGAGTAGCCCGCGAGCGCGACCGGCGCGGTCGCGGTGACGCCCGACCCCGACACCTGGGCGGCCGCGCGCACCGCGTCGAGGACGGCGTGCGCCTGGGCCTCCCGGACCATGTAGGTGTGCGCGCCCGGGGTGCCCAGGCCCTCGTAGTCGGTGACCACCACGGCGTGGCCGCGGCTCAGCAGGGACGTGATCCCGACGCCCTCGTACTGCACGCCGGTGGAGAGGGTGCGGGACGGGGCGCAGCGGTCCGCCGCCCCCTGGGTCCCCACTGCGTAGCTGATCACGGGGCGCTCGCCGCCGCCCGTCCACGGGGCGGTGGGGGTCAGCACGGTGCCGGTCACGGCGATGGGTCGGCCCTGGGCGTCCTGCGAGGCGTACATGATGCGCGTGGCGTGCGCCGGCACCTGCACCAGCCGCACCGGGTCCAGGTAGAAGGCGGTGGGCTCGGTGCGGATCAGGGCGCCGGGGGTCGCGGGCACGACGGTGGGCGGCAGGTAGAAGGGGTCGTCGGCCGAGGCGGCCGCCAGGGCGTCCCGGGCCGCGTTCCAGCGGGCGTCCTCGGCCGCCGTGGCCGGCTGCGAGAGGTCCTCGACGGCGGAGCTCACCTCCGGCGCGTCCGGGGCAGGGGCGGACTCCTGGGCCAGGGCAGCGTGCGGCGCGCCGAACCCGGCGACGACAGCCAGGGCGGCGGCCAGGGCGAGGGGGCGGGAGGGGCGGCGTGCGGGGGCCATGGCGGTCTCCGGTCTCTCGGATGCGAATGTGACGCCGCTCACCCTAGGCCAACGGCGGGGTCGTGCCCAGGCCGGCGTCGCCGTCGGGTCCGGGACCCTGGGGCGGGTCCGGCCGCGCGGATAGGATGAGCCCGAGGGTGTCGCGCTCGCCGCGCTCCCCCCGCCTGCCCGAGTCGACGACGCCTAGGAGCTGCAGCATGCCCATCGCATCCCCGGAGAAGTACGCCGAGATGATCGACGCCGCCAAGAACGGCGCCTTCGCCTACCCGGCGATCAACGTCACCAGCTCCCAGACCCTGAACGCCGCCATCCGCGGCTTCGCCGAGGCCGGCTCGGACGGCATCATCCAGGTCTCCACCGGCGGCGCCGCCTACTTCTCCGGCTCCTCCGTGAAGGACATGGTCGCCGGCTCGCTGGCCTTCGCCGCGTTCGCGCGCGAGGTCGCCAAGAAGTACTCCGTGAACATCGCCCTGCACACGGACCACTGCCCCCAGGACAAGCTCGAGGGCTTCGTCCTGCCCCTGCTGGACGCCTCCGAGGCGGAGGTGAAGGCCGGGCGCGACCCGATCTTCAACTCCCACATGTGGGACGGCTCCGCCGAGACCCTCGAGGAGAACCTGCGGATCGGCCGCGAGCTGCTCGCGCGCACCCACGCCAACAAGCAGATCCTCGAGGTGGAGATCGGCGTCGTGGGCGGCGAGGAGGACGGCGTGGCCCACGAGATCAACGAGAAGCTCTACACCACCGTCCAGGACGGCATCGCCACCGTGGAGGCCCTCGGGCTCGGCGAGCACGGCCGCTACCTCACCGCGCTGACCTTCGGCAACGTGCACGGCGTCTACAAGCCGGGCAACGTGAAGCTGCGCCCGGAGATCCTGCAGGAGATCCAGCAGGCCGTGGGCGAGAAGTTCGGCAGGGAGCGCCCGTTCGACCTCGTGTTCCACGGCGGCTCCGGCTCCGCCGCCCAGGAGATCGCCGACTCGGTGGAGTACGGCGTCGTGAAGATGAACGTGGACACGGACACCCAGTACGCGTTCACCCGCCCGGTGGCCGGGCACATGTTCGAGAACTACGACGGCGTCCTGAAGGTCGACGGCGAGGTCGGCGACAAGAAGCAGTACGACCCCCGCGTGTGGGGCGCCAAGGCCGAGGAGGCCATGGCCGCCCGCGTGGTCCAGGCCTGCACCGAGCTGAACTCGGCCGGCAAGAGCATCGGCTGACCCCCCCGTCCGCCGCGCCGGCCCGCACCCTCGCGTGAGGGTGCGGGCCGGCGTCGTTTCAGCCCTCCCGCTCCTCCTGGGCCTGGAGGAACTCGAAGACCTCACGCTCGTCCACACCGGGGAAGGTCTGCGTGGGCATGGCCGCCAGCAGATGCGCGTGCATGCGGGCCGCGGGCCACACGTGCCCGCCCCACGCGGCCTCGAGCTCGGGGTCGGGGCGGCGGCAGCAGCGCGGATCGGGGCACGTGGAGGTGACCCGGTGGCGGGTGTCCGCGCCGCGGAAGTGCCGGGCATGCTCGAACGGGGTGCCCACGGAGAGGGCGAACAGCCCGTCGGGGCCGTTCTCGATCATCGAGGTGCACCAGAACGTCCCGTTGGGCGAGTCCGTGTACTGGGCGTGGGCGCGGAACCGGTCGTTGCGGGAGAAGGCCTGCCGTGCGCCCCACTTCCGGCACGCCTGCTGGCCCTCGATCGCACCGGTGTGGTCGGCGGGGAACACGATCCCGTCGTTCTCGTAGGCCTTGTGGATCACCCCGGTCTCGTGGACCTTCTGGAAGTGGCAGCGGATGCCCAGGTCCACGGTGGCCAGGTTGGTGAACCGGTGCGCGGCGGCCTCGTAGGAGACGCCGAACGCGTCCTTCAGGTCGTCCACGGACAGGTCCCGGCGCTTCTGGGCGGCCCGCAGCAGCGACGACGCCGCCCGCTGCGGCATGAGCAGCGCGCCCGCCAGGTAGTTCACCGCCACACGCTGGGCGAGGAAGTCCTCGTAGTCCCGCGGCTCGCCGTGGCCCAGGACGGCGGCGGCGAGGGCCTGGAGCACCACGGTGCGGCGGTCATGGTCTGAGGAGCGGGAGCCGCTGATGTGGATGCGCCCGTGCTTGAGGTCCGTGACGGAGCGCGTGGAGTGCGGCAGGTCCGGGACGAAGCGCAGGGTGAAGCCGAGGTGCTCGGCCAGCTCCGAGACCGCGTGCAGGCCCAGCGGCCCGCCCGTGTGGCCGATCGCGTCGAGCAGCCGATGCGCCTCGGCCTCGAGGTCGGGGTAGTGGTTGTCCACCGCGCGCATCCGGGCGCGCAGCTGGGCGTTGGCGCGGCGCGCCTCCTCGGGGGTGGCGGCCTGCTCCTCCAGGCGACGGCGCAGCTCGGCCTCCAGCCCCGCGATCACCTCGAGGACCTCGGTGGGGGTGCGGGGCCCGATGCGCAGCGGCGGCAGGCCGAGGGAGGCGTAGTGCTCCGAGCGCGCGAACCGTTCGACCTCGATCTCCAGTTCGGCCCGCCGGGTGGGGGCCCGGCCGGTGAGCAGGTCCTCGACCGGCACGCCCAGGACCTCGGCGATCCGCTGGACCAGCGAGAGCCGCGGCTCGCGGCGGGCGTTCTCCACGAGGGACAGGTGCGAGCCGCTCACTCCCGTGCGCTCCGCGAGCTGGTCCAGGGTGAGGCCGGCCTGCTTGCGCAGGTGCCGAACGCGGCGGCCCAGCGCGACGGCGTCCACGGTCGCGCTGTCCTCGGGAAGCGGGCGGGTCATCATGCGCGGAACTGTAGACGGAACCGGGGAGGAGATCACGTGCTTCGGAAAGAAAGTCACATTCTTGACAAGCGGGGGGCCGTTGCCGTGATCCAGGCCACATGGGGGCGCAAGGACTGTCACGTTCTGACCCAGTGGCAGGAACGGCCGGAGTTTCCACCGATTTTGTGCTCCAGAGGGCCTTGCCTGGGGCCAAGGTGGATGTCAACGGCAGCGACGGACACGTCGCACCGAACCCTTCACCGAACCGGACCGATCCTCAGGAGGACGTCATGACCACCCAGCCCCACCACTCCACTCCCGCCTCCGCCGAACAGCTCCAGCACGACTGGGACAACAACCCCCGCTGGGCCGGCGTCGAGCGCAGCTTCACCGCCGAGGACGTCGTCCGTCTCCGCGGCCGCGTCCAGGAGGAGCACACGCTGGCCCGCCGCGGCGCCGAGAAGCTGTGGACCCAGCTGAAGGACGAGAACGCCCGCGGTGAGTTCACCAACGCCCTCGGCGCCCTCACCGGCAACCAGGCCGTCCAGCAGGTCAAGGCCGGGCTGCGCGCCATCTACCTCTCCGGCTGGCAGGTCGCCGCGGACGCCAACCTCTCCGGCCACACGTACCCGGACCAGTCCCTGTACCCGGCCAACTCCGTGCCGCAGGTGGTGCGCCGCATCAACAACGCCCTGCTGCGCGCGGACCAGATCGAGCACGCCGAGGGCGTCAGCACCGTCGAGGACTGGCTCGTGCCGATCGTGGCCGACGCCGAGGCCGGCTTCGGCGGCCCGCTCAACGCCTACGAGCTCATGAAGTCGATGATCACCGCCGGCGCCTCCGGTGTGCACTGGGAGGACCAGCTGGCCTCCGAGAAGAAGTGCGGCCACCTCGGCGGCAAGGTGCTCATCCCCACCGGCCAGCACATCCGCACGCTCAACGCCGCCCGCCTGGCCGCCGACGTCGCCGACGTGCCCAGCGTGATCATCGCCCGCACCGATGCCGAGGCGGCCACCCTGATCACCTCGGACGTGGACGAGCGCGACGCCGAGTTCATCACCGGTGAGCGCACCGCGGAGGGCTTCTACAAGGTCCGCAACGGCGTCGAGCCCTGCATCGCCCGCGCCAAGGCCTACGCCCCCCACGCGGACCTGATCTGGATGGAGACCGGCACGCCGGACCTCGAGCTGGCCCGGAAGTTCGCCGAGGCCGTCAAGGCCGAGTTCCCGGACCAGATGCTGGCCTACAACTGCTCGCCGTCCTTCAACTGGAAGAAGAACCTCGACGACGACACCATCGCCAAGTTCCAGCGCGAGCTGGGCGCCATGGGCTACACCTTCCAGTTCATCACGCTGGCCGGCTTCCACGCCCTGAACCACTCGATGTTCGACCTGGCCAAGGGATACAACGAGCGCCAGATGTCCGCGTACGTCGAGCTGCAGGAGCGCGAGTTCGCCGACGAGGCCCGCGGCTACACCGCGACCAAGCACCAGCGCGAGGTCGGCACCGGCTACTTCGACGCCGTGTCCACCGCCATCAACCCGGACAGCTCCACGGTGGCCCTGGCGGGCTCCACGGAGTCCGGCCAGTTCCACTGATCCGCTCAGCCGAGACCGCGAGGAGGCAGTCCCATGAGCCCGCAGACCACGACCCCCACCCTGCACGAGATCCATGCCGACGACGCTCGGGAGCACACGCCCCTGCCGCATGACGTGAGCACCCAGGCCATCCCCGTCGTCATCCCCGAGGGCGCCGCCCCCGTGGTGACCGTCCACGGGCCGGTCGACGGGCGGCAGGCCGAGATCCTCACGGACGAGGCGCTGGCGTTCCTCGGCCGCCTGCACCGGCTGGCCGAGGACCGCCGCCGGCGGCTGCTCGAGGAGCGGGAGTACACCCAGCGCCGCATCACCGACGGATGGAACCCGCACTACC
Source organism: Micrococcus sp. H39-S4 (assembly GCF_027158145.1). NCBI lineage: Bacteria > Bacillati > Actinomycetota > Actinomycetes > Micrococcales > Micrococcaceae > Micrococcus > Micrococcus sp. H39-S4. The sequence goes on along the minus strand of NZ_JAPVLT010000003.1, from coordinate 77,747 downwards.
TGCGGTCCACCCGCCGGGTCCGCGAGGACGACTCCTGGCGTGTGGCGCCGCTGGCCCCCGGCCTGCAGGACCGCCGCGTGGAGATCACCGGCCCCGTGGATCGGAAGATGACGATCAACGCCCTCAACTCGGGCGCCTCGGGCTGGCTCGCCGACTTCGAGGACTCCTCGACGCCGTCCTGGGACCGGATGCTGGACGGGCAGGTCAACCTGTTCGACGCGATCCGCGACCAGATCGACTTCACCTCCCCCGAGGGCAAGGAGTACCGGCTGCGCGAGCGCGAGCTCACGGACCGGCCGACCATCATCGTCCGCCCGCGCGGCTGGCACCTCCTCGAGGACCACATCCGTGTGGACGGCGAGCCGATGGCCGGCGCCCTCGTGGACTTCGGCCTGTACTTCTTCCACAACGCCCACGAGCTGATCCGCCGCGGCCACGGCCCGTACTTCTACCTGCCCAAGCTCGAGTCCCATCTCGAGGCGCGGCTGTGGAACTGCGTGTTCGTGGCGGCGCAGGACGAGCTGGGCATCCCCCAGGGCACCATCCGGGCCACCGTGCTGATCGAGACGATCACCGCGGCGTTCCAGATGGAGGAGATCCTGTACCAGCTACGCAACCACGCCGCGGGCCTCAACGCCGGCCGCTGGGACTACATCTTCTCCATCATCAAGAACTTCCGGGACCGCGGGGCCGAGTTCGTCCTCCCGGACCGCTCGGAGGTGACCATGACCCAGCCGATGATGCGGGCCTACACGGAGCAGCTGGTCCGGGCCTGCCACCGGCGCGGCGCCTCGGCGATCGGCGGCATGTCCGCCGTGATCCCGGACCGCCGGAACGAGGAGGCCAACGCCGCCGCGCTGGAGAAGGTGCGCGCGGACAAGGCCCGCGAGGCCGGCGACGGCTTCGACGGCTCGTGGGTGGCGCACCCGGACCTCGTGCCGGTCGCCCGGGAGGAGTTCGACGCCGTGCTCGGCGAGGCCCCGAACCAGATCCGCACCCGCCGTCGCGAGGACGTGGAGCCGGACGAGGCCGCCCTGCTCGACGTCGCCGCGACCACGGGCTCGGTGACCGAGGCCGGCGTGCGGATGAACATCGAGGTCGGGATCCGCTACATCGAGTCCTGGCTGCGGGGGAACGGCGCCGCCGCGATCCACGGACTCATGGAGGACGCCGCCACGGCGGAGATCTCCCGGTCCCAGATCTGGCAGTGGGCCCACAACGGCACCGGTGTGCAGCTGACCGAGGGCGGCGTGCGGACCGCCAACCGCGGCTGGATGGAGCAGCTGATCCGCGAGGAGCACGCTCGGATCCTCGCCGGCCCGCTGCCCGAGGGCCACCGGTTCGAGGACGCGGTGCGCGTGTTCTGCGAGTCGGCCCTGCCGCCGGAGTACCCGGCGTTCCTCACCCTGGGCGCGTACCGCCGGCACTTCGCCGGTCAGGACGACGCCGCGGCGAAGGCCTGATCCGCCGGGCCCCACGACGACGGCCGGCCACCTCACGAGGTGACCGGCCGTCGTCGTGCCGGGTGTCAGTCCCCGGACGTGGAGGGGGACGGGGAGGCCGAAGCCGACTTCGTCGGTGACGGGCTGGCCGACGCCGAGGCGGACGCCTCCGCGGCCCGCTGGGATTCGGCGGCCTCCCGCGCGGCGCCCTGGAACGGCCGCGGCGGCTGGCCGGGGGCCACGGGGCCGGGGGCGCCCTCGGGGCGGTCGATCGTGGACTGGTTGTTCAGCAGCTCGTCGGGCACGCGGCCGGTGGGGATCTCCCGGGCCTGGGCCAGGGTCTCCTCGTCCATCTGCGCGTTCAGGAAGAACGGCGAGCTGAGCTTGATGACCTCCTGGAAGTCCCCGGCGTCCTTCAGCACGGTGTCCGCGAGGTGGTCGCGGGTCTCGGTGACGAGGGTGGTGCTCTGCGCGACCGGCGAGTTCTTCACCTGGGTGAGGCCGCCGTTGGCGTCGCCGAAGCCCTCCATGGAGCCCATGGTCACGGAGACCATCTCGCTGCCGTCCTCGGAGCAGGCCCACGCGGTGCGCTGGGGCAGCAGGGGGGCGCCGTCCTGGCCGCCGACCATGCCGGGGCGCAGCAGGGCGAGCAGCCCCTTGCCGGTCTTCGGGTCGAACGTGTACTCGTCCGCCACGGCGGCGGGCTCCTCCTGGCACCACTCCAGGCGGGAGCCGTCGAGGTTGTGCTGGTAGTGGACCTGCGCCAGGGGCATGCCGGGGCTGTACTCGAAGTAGCCGTTGTAGACGCAGGTGAGGAACTCGTGGGTCTCGTCCTGCGAGGCGAACAGCTGCACGATCTCGATGTTCGAGCTGTCCGGGATGTGCGTGGCGACGGCGTCCAGGGTGCGCTGGTCCAGGACGTCGCGCGTGCAGTCCATCACGGAGACGGTGTCGTTGCGGACCGCGGCCGTGTTCTTCCAGGCCTCGGTGGCGGCGCCGTCCTTGATGCCCGGGCCGACGGTCTCGAACGCCTGACGCGGCTCGGCGCGCGGGGTGCCCTCGGCGGACTCCGACGCGAGGGCCTCACGGACGCGGGACGCCGCGGCGGACGCGGGGTCGGTGGGGCTCTCCGTGGCCGAGCCGGCCGCGGCCGAGGCCGCCGATCCGCTGGGCGCCGCGGCGGTCGACGAGGCGGGCTCACCGGACTGGCCGGCCGAGCCGCAGCCGGCCAGGGCGAGGGCGAGGGCGGCGACGCCGACGGCCAGCGGGGCACGGCGGCGGGCGGGCGCGGGGTGGGTCATGGAGGCTCCTTCGACGGCATCGGCGGCCCGGCCCCGGGAGCGTGGGGCTGCGGACGGACGCTGCGCCTACGGTACCGGACCGTCCTGGACGCGGGGACGGCGATCCGTCCGGCGTCCGGCGCCGTCGATAGACTCGGCCGCGACCGCATCGTCCGCGAGGAGAAGAGGCATCCCATGTCCGAGTCCCTGATCGGCAAGAACCTGATGGAGCCGCCGGCCACGCGCCTGCCGGAGGAGCCGGAGGTGCTGGCCCGGCTCGAGGCAGGTGACCTGCCCGAGGACATCGTGCCGGTGGCGCCCGAGTCCTCCCTGGTGTGGGCGCTCATGGCGGAGGACGCGTGGGCCGAGGGCCGGACCGTGGACTCCTATGCGTACGCCCGCGTCGGCTACCACCGGGGCCTGGACGCGCTGCGCCGGGCGGGGTGGCGCGGCGCCGGCCCGGTGCCGTACGCCCACGAGCCCAACCGCGGCTTCCTGCGCGCCCTGTACGCGCTGGGCCGCGCGGCCGCCGGGATCGGGGAGTCCGAGGAGGTCGAGCGCATCCGCACCTTCCTGCGGGATTCGGACCCCACGGCCGCGGAGCAGATCGAGGCCGACCAGGGCCGCGCCCGGGGCTGAGCGGAGCCGTGGCCAAGCTCTACTTCCGCTACGGGGCCATGAACTCCGGCAAGTCCACGGGCCTGCTGCAGGCCGCCTTCAACTACGAGGAGCGCGGCCAGCGGGTGCTGCTGGCCAAGCCGGAGGTGGACGTGAAGGGGGAGGGCGACGTCGTCTCCCGCCTCGGCGTGACCCGCGCCGTGGACTTCCTCGTCCCGGCGGGAGCGGACGTGCGGGAGCTGTTCCGCCGGCACGCCACCGGTGACGACCCGGACGCCCTCGTGGGGCACGTGGAGGCCCCGCCCGTGGCGTGCCTGCTCGTGGACGAGGCGCAGTTCCTCGAGCCGGCGCAGGTGGACGACCTGCTGCGCATCGCCGTGCTCGACGGCGTCCCCGTGATCGCCTACGGGCTGCGCACCGACTTCCGCACCCGCTCCTTCCCGGGCTCCGCGCGGCTGCTGGAGCTGGCGCACTCCCTCGAGGAGCTGAAGACCATCTGCCGGTGCGGCCGGAAGGCGGTGTTCAACACGCGCAAGGTCGTGGACCCGGCCACGGGCGCCGAGCACTTCGTGTTCGAGGGGGACCAGGTGGCGATCGACGGCGTCCAGGTGACCTACGAGTCCCTGTGCGGCACGTGCTACCTGGCGGAGTCCGGCGGTGCCCTGGGCTGAGGCGGCCATTGCCAGGCAACTGCCAGGCTGCATGACGGCTGCGCCCATGCTCGGTTCGTACGGTGGAACCGCTTCATCGAGGTGCGAGTGATGAAGGTGCGAGTGATGACAGGCGAAGGGCCCCGGTGATCCCGGGGCCCTTCGTCTGTCCTGCCCCGGCCGGCGTCGGCCGATCGGGTCAGAGCGAGACGAGCAGGAGCGTGCCGCCGAAGACGAGCCCCGACGCGAGCAGCACGACCGTGGTGTACCCCAGGATGTCGCGCATCTTCAGGCCGGCGATCGCCAGAAGGGGGATCGCCCAGAACGGCTGGATCATGTTGGTCCACTGGTCGCCGTAGGAGACGGCCATGATGGTGATGGCCGGGTCCACGCCGAGCGCGTCGCCGGCCTGGAGCATGATCGGGCCCTGCACGGCGAACTGTCCGCCGCCGGAGGGGACGAAGAAGTTCACGAGGCCCGCGGCCAGGAACGCCAGCAGGCCGAACGTCACCGGGTTCGAGATCGCCACGAAGGCGTCCGAGAGCACCGCCACCAGGCCGGTGGACGTCATCATGCCGAGGATGCCCGCGTAGAGGGGGAACTGCAGCAGGATCTCGCCCACGTTGGACGCGGCCGACTGGGTGAGGCCGATCAGCTCGTGCGGGCTGCGCACCAGCAGCAGGATCAGCGCGAGGAAGGACCAGTTGACGATGTCCAGGGTGAGGGTGCCGCCGCCGACGAAGTGCATCACCAGATAGACCACGAGCATGGCGCCCACGAGGAGCGTGGGGACACGGGAGGCGTCGAGGCGGTCCGCCGGCGTCTCGATCTCCGGTGCGGACACGGCGTCCTGGTCCCTCGCGTCGATCTCCAGCTCCACGATCCGGTCCCCGGTGCGCGGGGCGACGAGGAACAGGGCCAGGGCCACGACGAGCACGGTCACCACGACGGCGGTGATGTTCCACCAGGAGAAGGTGGTCTCCGAGACCGGAACCGTCCGGCCGTCCAGGCTCTCCGTGAGGAACGAACCGGGGGTGGCGGCCGTCAGCGGGCCGGAGCCCGAGTACCCCATGTGCCACACCACGAACCCGGAGAACCCGGCGGCCACCAGCATCGGGAAGTGCAGGACCAGCCCGCGCTCACGGGCCTGCGCCGCGACCTCCTTGGCCAGCAGCGCACCGACCACCAGGCCCAGGCCCCACGTGATGAGGGAGGCCGCTGCCGCCACCACGAACACGAAGATGTAGGCGGCCAGGGGCGTGCGGGGAATGCTGGCGAGCCGGGCGAGCAGGCGGCGCACCGGGCCGGTGTTCGCCAGGATGTGGCCGAGCATGAGAACGAGCGCCATCTGCGTGATGAACGCCAGCAGCCCGGACAGGCCGTCACCCCAGCCCACGACGACGTCGGCCGGCCCGGCCGGAGTGAGCAACAGGACTTCCTCTGTTGTGAGGCGGGCCTCGGCGCTGGAGATGGCCTAGGGCGTGTCTGAGAATGGCTCCAGGGACCCGCTGAGATCCGGGGAGCCATGTCCCGGTTGCACGTCGCCTCCGACGCCCGATCGGAGCTGATCGCCCCGCTGCTCCAGACCGCACGGGCCGGCAGGGTCGACCCTTCTCGAATGTCCACACGATGGTCGAAGCGATCATCTGCCGGTGCAGGTGCGGGACTCCGTGGCGGGATCTGCCTGAGGTCAACGGGCCCTGGCAGACCGCGTGGAGTCGGCATCGACGCAGGGTGTGGGCACTGGTCTGTCCGGAGGCTGACTCGAGGACTCTTGTTCGTACCCTGTCTGTCATGGCCACCCCTCTCCTGGAGCTCGCCGCGAGTCGAGGCGTCTGCTTCCCGCTGCGGGCCCGCCGGCTGACCCTCACCCCGTTCCGGGGTCTCGATGCGCCCGCCGTATGGGGCTTCTGCCGTCTCGAGCAGGTGTGGACGTGGACCTCCGGCCGCCCGGAGAGTGAGGACGCGCTGCGAGAGTCCTATCTCGCGGCGGGGGACCGCCTCACCGTGCGGGCCGGAGACGTCATTGTCGGTGTCGGGAAGGTCGCGGTGCAGGACGCGTGGAGTCAGGGCGGCCCGCGGGAGGAAGCCCGGGACGCCCAGGCCGAGCTCGGCTGGACGATCGATCCGCGCCAGGCGGGGCAGGGCTATGGCACGGAGCTTGCTCGAGCCCTGCTGGGCTTCGCGTTCGACGATCTGGGTGTGCGACGCGTGGAGGCTCATGCCTTCGCGGACAACGCCCCGAGCCTGCGCATCATGGAGAAGGTGGGGATGCGTCACGAGGGCACGTTCAAGGAGGAGTCTCTGCATCTCACGCGCGGCTGGGTGGATGGCGCCACCTACGCGATGCTCGCCTCGGAGTTCCATTCGCCCCTTACGCAGGAGTGATCCCGCCGGCCGGGACCGCATGATCTGCCGCTCCGCCTCCGGGGGCCGTGTGTCAGCATGGGGCTGTGAGCAGGGTGGGGAATGAGTGTGAGTGGCGGTGGCGCATCGGTGTGGCGTCTGCCCTGGTGGGCTCGGCCGGTGTGTTCGCGGGACTGCGGCAGGACCTGGGACTGGGCTGGGGTCTGACGCTGGTGGCCTTCACGGCCCTCGGAGCGATGCTCACCCTGCGAGGGGTGCATCACCGGGTCGAGGCGGAGCAGGCTCGCCGCAACGTGTTCTACGCCGGGGCCGGCTCCACCGCGTGGGTGATGCTGCTGATGGGGGCCGCGCCCGTTCCGGGGCTGGTGCTGAACGCGATCGACGACGCCGGCGTCCGGGCGGTCGGGGCCGGTCTGCTCGGCGCGGTGCTCACTGCCGCCGCCCACGGCATCCTCGCGGCGACGACGACGCTCGAGGAGCAGCCCCGGCCCGAGCCGGTCCCTCTGGACCGGCGCAGGCGCTGACGTCGGGGTCATGGCCCCCCGCTCCTGAACACTGTTCAATGAACACTGTTAGAGTCCCTCGGGTCAGACCCGCCCGGGGCCGAGCCCCGCCCACCGGAGAGGCCATCATGACCGCCACCCAGGACGCCCCCGCCGTCGACCCCCGCCCCGCCGCCCTCGACCCCGAGGCCCTCGTGGACCGCATCGAGGCGGGCCACCGCCTCACCGCTGAGGAGGCCGTCGCTGTGCTGGACGCCCCGGACGCGGACACGTTCCGCATCGTCGCGGCGGCCTCGCGCCTGCGCGAGAAGCACTTCGGCCGCACGGTCAAGGTCAACTACCTGGTCAGCCTCAAGACCGGCCTCTGCCCGGAGAACTGCACCTACTGCTCCCAGCGGCTCGGCACCGAGGCCGAGATCCTGCGCTACACGTGGCTCAAGCCGGAGGAGGCCGTCCGCCAGGCGGGCCTGGGCATCGCCGGCGGCGCCTCGCGCGTGTGCATGGTCGCCTCCGGCACCGGCCCCACGGATCGCGACGTCGACCGCGTGGCCGGCATGGTCGGCGACCTCAAGGCCCAGCACCCGGACGTCGAGGTGTGCGCGTGCCTCGGCTTCCTCAAGGACGGCCAGGCCGAGAAGCTCAAGGACGCCGGCGTCGACGCCTACAACCACAACCTCAACACGGCCGAGTCCCACTACGAGTCCATCTGCACCTCCCACACCTACGAGCAGCGCGTGGACACCGTGCAGCGCGCCGGCGCCGCCGGCCTGTCCTCCTGCAGCGGCCTGATCGCGGGCATGGGGGAGACGCACGAGCAGCTCGTCGAGGCCGTCCTCGCGCTCCGCGACCTGGACTCCGACTCCATCCCCGTCAACTTCCTCATGCCCTTCGACGGCACCCCGCTGCAGGGCCACCAGCAGCTCACCCCGCTCGAGTGCCTCCGGATCCTCGCCATGGTCCGCCTGGCCTGCCCGGACAAGGAGCTGCGCATCGCCGGCGGCCGCGAGATGCACCTGCGTTCCCTGCAGCCGGTCGGCCTGCAGGTGGCCAACTCGATCTTCCTCGGCGACTACCTCACCTCCGAGGGCCAGGACGCCGAGGCGGACCTGCAGATGATCGCCGACGCCGGCTTCACCGTGCTCGGCGCCGAGGAGCGTGCGCAGCAGGCCGCGGCCGACGACGGCGCCTCGGCCGGCGGCTGCTGCGGCGGCACGGACGACGCCGGCCCGTGCGGCTCCGGTGCGGCCGTCGCCTCGGAGGCCGGGGCCGCGGAGGACGCCCGACCCGACACGGGCGCCGAGGGCACCGTGAAGCCCGAGCTGCGCCGTCGGGGTGCGGGCACGGCCGAGCCCGCCAACGCCTGAACACGCCGTGACCGTGACGGTCAGCGCGTCATGTCGGCGCGCTGACCGCCGTCGTCGGGAGCGTGCTCAGCGAACGGCGCGGATCCGCCGCACCACGCACACCACGATCACCGCGAGACCGGTGAGCGCGCTGACGGCCACGAGGGCGAGGCCGCCCACGAGGCCGACGTCCATCGCGGTGCTCGTGCCGAGCAAGTCCATGAGCACCGGGGTCGTGGCGCCGGAGCCCGGGTGGTCGCCGCCGTCGGGGAAGATGATCGCGGCCAGCGCGAAGGACCCCCAGGAGATGCCCAGCAGCGTGTGCAGCAGGCGCCCCAGCCGGATGCCGCCCCGCTGCTCATCCTGCGGGTTCACGCGGGGCAGGAGGAACAGGCTCCCCACCATGAGCACGAGGACGAGTTCGTGGGGCAGGGCGCCGAAGACCATGTAGATGACCGTCATCCAGCCGTTCGCGCCGAAGTTGGAGCGCAGGGCGAGCGCGATCAGGGGCAGGGCGAGGAGGGCCAGCGCCCACGGCAGCACGGCCCAGGGGCGCCACGTGCCCACGCTCGGGCCCTTGCGGGTGGGGGTCGGGGAGGCGAACTCCGAGTGCTGGGTGCCGGGCGCTGCGGTGCTCATGGCGCCAGCGTAGCCAGAGGGTGGCATCCGTCACGCTGGTAGGATTCGGGGGTACGGCCTCCGTGCGCACCGCAAGGGGGCGTTTTCCATGTACGGGCCGGTCCGGGACGACCCACGGCCCTGAGGAGAGATGCAGATGCCAGCGATCGCGATCGTCGGAGCCCAGTGGGGCGACGAGGGCAAGGGCAAGGCCACCGACCTGCTGGGCGGGCGAGTGGACTACGTCGTCAAGCCGAACGGCGGCAACAACGCCGGGCACACCGTCGTCGTCAACGGGGAGAAGTTCGAGCTCAAGCTGCTGCCCGCCGGCATCCTCTCGCCCAACGCGGTGCCGGTGATCGGCAACGGCGTGGTGGTGAACCTGGAGGCGCTGTTCGAGGAGATCGACGGGCTCGAGTCCCGCGGCCACTCGTGCGAGCACCTGAAGATCTCCGCCAACGCCCACCTCGTGGCGCCGTACCACCAGACCATGGACAAGGTGACCGAGCGGTTCCTGGGCAAGCGCGCGATCGGCACCACCGGCCGCGGCATCGGCCCCACCTACATGGACAAGGTGGCCCGCCTGGGCATCCGCGTGCAGGACATCTTCGACGAGTCGATCCTGCGCCAGAAGATCGAGGGCGCCCTGCGGCAGAAGAACGAGCTGCTGGTGAAGCTCTACAACCGCCGCGCCGTCACCGTGGACGAGATCGCCGAGTACTTCCTGGGCTACGCGGACCGCCTGCGCCCCATGGTCGTGGACTCCGTGAACCTGCTCAACGACGCCCTGGACGAGGGCAAGGTGGTGCTCATGGAGGGCGGCCAGGCCACCTACCTGGACGTGGACCACGGCACCTACCCGTTCGTGACCTCGTCCAACCCGACCGCCGGCGGCGCGGCCGTGGGCGCGGGCATCGGCCCCACCCGCTTCTCCCGGACCATCGGCATCGTGAAGGCCTACACCACGCGCGTCGGCGCCGGCCCGTTCCCCACGGAGCTCTTCGACGAGATGGGCGAGCAGCTGCGCACCACCGGCGGCGAGTTCGGCGTGAACACCGGCCGCCCGCGGCGCACCGGCTGGTACGACGCCGTCATGGCCCACTACGCCGCGCGGATCAACGGCTTCACGGACTACTTCCTCACCAAGCTGGACGTGCTCACCGGCATCGAGAAGATCCCGGTGTGCGTGGCCTACGAGGTGGACGGCGTGCGCCACGACCGCATGCCCATGACCCAGACCGAGTTCCACCACGCGAAGCCGGTCTACGAGCACTTCGACGGGTGGACCGAGGACATCTCGGGCGCCCGCGCGTTCACGGATCTGCCGCTGAACGCCCAGCGCTACGTGGAGGCCCTCGAGAAGCTCTCCGGGTGCCGGATCTCCGCGATCGGCGTGGGCCCGGGCCGCGACCAGGTGGTCCAGGTCCGCGACCTCATCGAGGACTGACCCGGCCCGCCGCCCCGCCCCCGGCCCACCCCGGCCCGCGTTTTCGAACGTGAAAGAGGGCGAATGGGCGCTCTCGAACGTGAGATAGGCCCTATCTCACGTTCGAAAGCGCCCGGGGGTCCGCCGGGTCAGTCGGCCAGGCGGCCCGTCGTCGGGAAGCGGTCCCACACGCGGTGCGCGGGCAGCAGCTCCGTCAGCCGGCTGACGGCGGAGGCGCCGTCCGCCGCGGACTCGACGCCCTTGCCGGACACCTGGGCGGCCGCGAGGACGGCCTCCGCCGGCTCGAGGGCGAGGATCGCCTTGGAGTGGCGCCACATCTCCTGCAGCACCTTGACGACGCGCGGGTCCACCGCCTCGGAGTCGGCGGCGCCGGCCTTCTGGTCCAGGCTGGGGGCGGCGTCAGCGGCGGGGGCCGCCGGCGAGGCCACGACCACGGCATCCAGCTCGATGGACGCGGCGGTCAGGTAGGTCCGCTGGGCCACGATCTCCCCGGCCACGGGGCCGCCCTTCGGCGCGATGACCAGCGGGACCATGCCCGCACCGTGGATGCCCTGCACGAGGGCGTCCAGCTCCTTCTCGTCCACGGACTCGCCCACCACGACGCCGACCTGACGGCCGTCGAGCGGCCACGCCCCGCCGATCTGGGACAGCACGGGGGAGGGCTGCACGTCGGCCGGGGTCTCGGTCGGCGCGGGAACGGGGATGCCCAGGCCGTCCGCGACCTGCTGGGCCAGTCGCGTGTCGATCGCGGCGAGGTGGGCCAGCTGGCGCTCGCGGATGGTCTGCTCGTAGCACTTGCCCAGCTCGAACGTGTACGCCTGCGCCACGTGCTCGCGCTCCACCTCGGAGAGGGAGAGGAAGAACAGGCGCGCCTGCGAGAAGTGGTCGTCGAAGGAGGCGGCGTGCGCGCGCTCCTTCACCGACGCCGGCAGCGGCTCCGGGTGCTCGATGAACGCGTGGTCGTCCGCGGGGGTCTCGTACGGCAGGCCGCCGTCGAGCGAGTTGGGCCGGTACGGCGCCACGCCGCGATGCACGGCGCTCTGGTGGAAGCCGTCACGCAGCATGTCGTTGACCGGGGCGTGCGGGCGGTTGATGGGCAGCTGGGTCCAGTTCGGCCCGCCGAGGCGGGTGAGCTGCGTGTCCAGGTAGGAGAAGAGGCGGCCCTGCAGGAGCGGGTCGTTGGTGACGTCGATGCCGGGCACGAGGTTGGCCGGGTTGAAGGCCACCTGCTCCGTCTCCGCGAAGTAGTTGGACGGGTTGGCGTTCAGCGTCATGCGGCCGAGGGGTTGCACGGGGGCGAGCTCCTCCGGGACCAGCTTCGTGGGGTCGAGCAGGTCGATGCCCTCGAACATCTGCTCCTCGTTGTCCTCGAACACCTGCACGCCGAGCTCCCACTCGGGGAAGGCGCCGGCCTCGATCGCGTCGGCGAGGTCACGCCGGTGGAAGTCCGGGTCCATGCCGTTGGTGAGCAGCGCCTCCTCCCAGGTCACGGAGTGCACGCCGAGCATCGGCTTCCAGTGGAACTTGACCAGCACGGTGGAGCCGTCCGCCGCGATCAGGCGGTAGGTGTGGACGCCGAAGCCCTCCATCATGCGGTAGGAGCGCGGGATGCCGCGGTCGGACATGTTCCACAGGGTGTGGTGCTGGGCCTCGGTGTGCAGGGACACGAAGTCCCAGAACGTGTCGTGCGCGGACTGCGCCTGCGGGATCTCGCGGTCCGGGTGCGGCTTCACCGAGTGCACCACGTCCGGGAACTTGATGGCGTCCTGCACGAAGAACACGGGGATGTTGTTGCCCACCAGGTCCCACGTGCCCTCGTCCGTGTAGAACTTGGTGGCGAAGCCGCGGGTGTCGCGGGCCAGGTCCATGGAGCCGCGGGAGCCGGCCACGGTGGAGAAGCGGACGAACACCTCCGTCTCCTTGTCCTTGGCGAACAGCCCGGCCCGGCTGATCTTCGCGGCGGTGCCGTAGCCGCGGAACACGCCGTGGGCGCCGGCGCCGCGGGCGTGGACCACGCGCTCGGGGATGCGCTCGTGGTCGAAGTGGCTGAGCTTCTCCCGCAGGTGGTGGTCCTGCAGCAGGGTGGGGCCGCGGCGGCCGGCCTTGAGCGAGTGGTCCGAGTCCTGCAGGCGGACGCCGTGCGCGGTGGTCAGGTACGGGCAGCCCTGCGCGGCGGTCGCGGGGTCGGCGCCGGTGTCCTGGCCGGTGGGGGAGACCTGTGCCGGACCGCGCTGGTCCGGGGCCGGCGCGGCCACGGGCTGGTCCGGGTGGGTGAGGGCGGTGTGCTCCTCGAGGTCGGGGGTGATCGGCCCCGGCGTGCCGGGGATGTCGGGCTGCTGGGTGGTCATCGCGTCTGCTCCTGTGGTGTCGACGTGCCGCGCGGTGCCGCGCGGATCCGGGGCGGAGGACGACGGCGGCCGATGCGGGCCGACGTCGTGCCCGGCTTCCAGCGTGGCGGCTGGCCCCGGCGCTGACCAGGGCTGACGGCCACCGGCAGGGGCCTGGCTACCCTGGGGGCATGAGGATCAGCGTCGGACAGTTCGGGCCCGTGGGCGACGTCGAGGAGAACCTGGCCGTGATGGCCCGCCTCGCCGCCCGCGCCGCGGGCGAGGGGGCGGACCTCCTGGTGCTGCCCGAGGAGGCCATGCTCGGGGCCCGCGAGGTGGGGGAGGAGTTCCCCGACGCCGTCGCCGCGGCCTGGGAGCCGTTCGCCGCGGGCCTGGCCGCGCTGGCGCGGGAGCACGGGATCGCCGTCGTCGCGGGCGGCTACGAGCCGGGACCGGACCGGCGTCCCTACAACACGCTGCTGGCGGTGGGCGCGGACGGCGCCCGGCTGGGTGCGTACCGCAAGCTCCACCTCTACGACGCGTTCGCGCATCGCGAGTCGGACCGGATCACCCCCGGCGACGGCGGCGTCGCGGCGATCGAGCTCGGCGGGCTCCGCCTGGGCCTGCTCACCTGCTACGACCTGCGCTTCCCCGAGCTGTCCCGGCGTCTCGCGGTGGAGGGGGCGGACGTGCTCGTGATCCCCGCGGCGTGGTTCTCCGGCGAGCACAAGGTGGAGCACTGGCGCACCCTGCTCAAGGCCCGTGCGGTGGAGAACACGGTGTGGGTGGCCGCGGCGGACACGTGCTCGGACGGCACCGTGGGCCACTCGATGATCGTGGACCCGCTGGCGCTGCCCGTCGCCGAGCTCGCCGACGAGCGGGAGGCCGTGGTGACCGCGGAGGTCACCCGCGAGCGGATCGACGAGGTCCGGGAGTTCCTCCCCTCGCTCGCCAACCGCCGCACCGACGTCCTCTGAGCCGCCCCCGCCCGGCGGACGGGTCACCATTACCCCCTCGGGCTGGGAAAAGCCTAAAATCACGTCAGACGTGCAACCAGACGGGCGCCCTGGCGCCCGGAACGCGCCCCGCCCGGGGCGGGACGGGAGATCAGAGATGACCATCAACGCCGACGGCAGCCACGCCGTCCAGCCCCACACCGCGAACGCCCACACCGCCCCGGCCCGCCCCGTGCGCCACGCCGTGGTGGAGGAGGAGGTGCTCGAGCCGCTGCGCCCGGTGGACGGCTGGGGCTTCACCAACCGCGTCATCCTCCTCTCGGTGCTCGTCGTGATCATCGGCGACGTCGTGCGCGTGCTCACCGGCGGCCTGGGTGATCCGAACGGCTCCGTGGCGCTGGGCGAGACCGGCCGCGGCTGGGTCGTGCTGGTGCAGTCGTTCATGTTCGGCCTGGTGGGCGGCGCCCTGGCGGGCGCGGCCGGCTACCTGGTCGTGCTGCTGATGGGCGGGGCCGCCCGCTCCGTCGTGCGCTACGTGGTCGGCGGCGTGGTCGGCGGCTTCCTCGGTGCCGTGGGCCTGTTCGCGGTGTTCTCCAACACCGTCCTCTACGGGTCGGGCGTGCACCTGTTCTGGATGCTGCCGGTGGCCGGCCTGCTCGGCGGCCTCTGGGCGGGCGTCGTCTCCTCCCGCCGCTGATCCCGGACCCGGCGCCTCGGGCGCCGGGCACAGAGAAAGGCCCCGGTTCCGGCTCTCGCCGGGCCCGGGGCCTTCTCCGTCATCACTCGCACCTTCGATGAGGTGGCTTCAGCCTACGAACTCGCCTTGGGCTTTCCAGGGGAGTCGGCTGGGCTTTCCCTGGGAGTGTCCGCCGCCCCGAGCAGGTGCGCCAGCTCGTCGGTGGCGGCGACGAGGGCCGCCCCGCACCGGTCCGCCAGCTCGTCCGTGCAGCGGTAGGCCGGCACGAGTGTGCTGAGCGCACCGACCACCGTGCCCGCCACGCTGATGGGGGCGGACAGCGAGGTGACGTCCTTCTCCACGGAACGGGTGCGCAGCGTGTAGTCCCCCGCGGCCACGCTGCCGCGCAGGGCGTCGCCCACGGCCGTGCCCGCCAGGGGGACGGTGCGTCCGACCCAGTTCGTGTGGCGGACCGAGTGCGTGCCCTCCACGATCGCCAGGTAGACGGCGGAGTCCGGAGGGGTCGTCACCGAGAGGTAGACGGATTCGCCCGTGGCGGCCACGACGTGGTCCATCGGCCCGCGGGCCAGCTGCACGAGCGAGTCCCGGGAGAAGGCCCGCGCCCCGAGCTGGATGAGGCGCACGCCGGGGCGGTAGGCGCCGTCGTCGTCGCGGGCAACGAAGCCGGATCCCTCGAGGCTGCGCAGCAGGCGCAGCGCCGTGGACGCCGGCAGCTCCGTGGCGCGGGCGGCCTCGGTCAGGCTCAGCCGGGGCTGCTCGGTGACGGCGGCGAGCAGGTCCAGGGCCCGGTCCACGGTGCGCGTCGAGGCGGTGGGGGTGGTGGTCATGAGAGGGAGCGTAACGGGTGCGGGACGCGCGGATCGGGCTTGCGCGTGAGCCGAGTCACTGTTTCAATGTTCGGAAAGTGCATGCCGAGCCGTGAAATCACCGGGGCCACCCGTCCCGGCGGCGCACGCACCCCGTCGAGAGGAACTGCCATGGCCGTGGGCTTCACCCAGCACGACCCGTCCCGCACCATCCGCGCCCCGCGCGGCACCGAGCTCTCCGCCAAGTCCTGGCAGACCGAGGCCCCGCTGCGGATGCTCATGAACAACCTGGACCCCGAGGTCGCCGAGCGTCCCGAGGACCTCGTCGTCTACGGCGGCACCGGCCGTGCGGCCCGCTCCTGGGAGGCCTACGACGCCATCGTCGCCACCCTCAAGGACCTCGAGGAGGACGAGACCCTCCTGGTGCAGTCCGGCAAGCCGGTGGGCGTGTTCCGCACCAACAAGTGGGCCCCGCGCGTGCTGATCGCCAACTCCAACCTGGTGGGCGACTGGGCCGACTGGAAGACCTTCCGCGAGCTCGAGGCCGAGGGCCTGACGATGTACGGCCAGATGACCGCCGGCTCGTGGATCTACATCGCCACCCAGGGCATCCTGCAGGGCACCTACGAGACCTTCGCCGCGATCGGCCGCAAGCGCTACGACGGCTCCCTCAAGGGCACCCTGACCCTCACCGGCGGCTGCGGCGGCATGGGCGGCGCCCAGCCCCTGGCCGTCACCCTCAACGGCGGCGTCTGCCTGATCGTGGACGTCTCGGAGGACCGCCTGCGCCGCCGCATGGGCAAGCGCTACCTGGACGAGGTGGAGACGGACATCGACAAGGCCGTCGAGCGCGTCATGCAGGCCAAGCGCGACGGCGAGGCCGTCTCCGTGGGCCTCGTGGGCAACGCCGCCGAGGTGTTCCCCGAGCTGCTCGAGCGCCAGAAGGCCGGCACCGTCGAGATCGACATCGTCACCGACCAGACCTCCGCGCACGACCCGCTGTCCTACCTGCCGATCGAGATCGACGAGAAGGACTGGCACGCCGAGGCCGAGGCCGACCCGGACACCTTCACCAAGAAGGCCCAGGAGTCCATGGCCCGCCAGGTCGAGGCCATGGTCGGCTTCCAGGACATCGGCGCCGAGGTGTTCGACTACGGCAACTCCATCCGCGACGAGGCCCGCAAGGCCGGCTACTCCCGCGCGTTCGAGTTCCCGGGCTTCGTCCCGGCCTACATCCGCCCGCTGTTCTGCGAGGGCCTCGGCCCGTTCCGCTGGGCCGCGCTCTCCGGCGACCCGGAGGACATCCGCGTGACCGACGAGGCCCTGAAGGAGCTGTTCCCCGAGAACGAGCACCTGCACCGCTGGCTCGACGGCGCCGCCGAGTTCGTGGAGTTCGAGGGCCTGCCGGCCCGCATCTGCTGGCTGGGCTACGGCGAGCGCCACAAGGCCGGCCTGCTCTTCAACCAGCTCGTGGCCGAAGGCAAGGTCAAGGCGCCGATCGTGATCGGCCGCGACCACCTCGACTCCGGCTCCGTGGCCTCCCCGTACCGCGAGACCGAGTCCATGCTGGACGGCTCCGACGCGATCGCCGACTGGCCGCTGCTCAACGCGCTGACCGCCACCTCCTCGGGTGCCACCTGGGTGTCGATCCACCACGGCGGCGGCGTCGGCATCGGCCGGTCCATCCACGCCGGCCAGGTGGGCGTGGCCGACGGCACCGAGCTGGCCGCGGCCAAGCTCGAGGCGCTGCTCACCAACGACCCGGGCATGGGCGTCATCCGCCACGTCGACGCCGGCTACTCCCGCGCCGCCGAGGTGGCGAAGGAGCGCGGCGTCCGTGTGCCCATGGAGGCCACGATCCGGGACTGACCCCGGTCACGTCGTCGGACGACGACGGTGCCGCCGCGCCGTCGCCGTCCGACGACTTCACCGCCGCGAGCCGGACGGGCGTCCGCCCGTCCGGCTCGCGATCGAAAGGACACCACGATGGACTCGTCCCGCCCCGCAGACCACGAGCTGCACACCGACACCACCGCGATGGCCGCGATCGAGGCCGACGCGCCCCGCCCGCCGGCGCGCTGGCGCATGATCGTCTACTCGGCGATCGGCATCGTCATGTTCTTCGTGCCCGTCACGATCAACGGGGCGAGCTCCATCCCGCTGGACCACCTGGTGACCTGGGTGCGCGGGCTGCTCGGCCCGGCCGACCGCTGGGTGGGCCTGGCCATCATCGCCGCCGGCGCCGTGTACCCGTTCGCCTCGGGTCGCTGGCGGACCAGCACCACGCGGGCGGTGTTCGCGTTCCTCGCCGTGCTCGGCCTGGTCGCCTCGGCGATGGTCGTGTTCGGCGTGGGCCCGAGCTGGATCCTGGACAAGAGCATCGGTCCGTTCCTGATGGACAAGCTCGTGGTGCCCGTGGGCCTGATCGTGCCCATCGGCGGCGTCTTCCTGGCCCTCGTGATCGGCTACGGCCTCATGGAGTTCGTGGGCGTCTACCTGCGCCCGGCCATGCGGCCGATCTGGCGGGTGCCCGGCCGCGCCGCCGTCGACGCCGTGGCCTCCTTCGTGGGCTCCTACGCCCTGGGCCTGCTGCTCACCAACCGCATGTACACCAGCGGCCGTTATACGGCCCGCGAGGCGGCGATCATCGCCGCCGGCTTCTCCACGGTGTCCGCGACCTTCATGGTGATCGTCGCCAAGACGCTGGGCCTGATGGACATCTGGCTCTGGTACTTCTTCGGCACCCTCCTGGTGACGTTCGCGGTCACGGCCATCACCGTGCGCATCCCGCCGCTGAGCCGCATCCCGGACGAGGTGTACCCCGGCGCGGTGCACTCGCCCGAGCTGGCCGTCACCCGGGACCGCTTCCGGGTGGCCCGTCGCGCCGCCGAACAGACCCTCGCCGAGGCCCCGTCCCTGCCGAAGAACATCTGGGTCAACTTCCGGGACGGCCTCGTGATGGTGCTCCAGATCCTGCCCTCCATCATGTCCGTGGGCCTGATCGCCCTGGTCCTGGCCACCTACACGCCCGTGTTCGAGTGGATCGGCGTGATCTTCTACCCGCTGTTCTGGGCGCTGGGCTACTCCGATCCCGGCCTGCTGGCCTCGGCCTCCGCCACCTCGATCGCCGAGATGTTCATCCCGGCCACGATGGCGGCCGGTCACGAGGACCTCGTCGCCCGCTTCGTGATCGGCGTCGTCTGCGTCTCCGCGATCATCTTCTTCTCCGCGGTGGTGCCTGCCATCCTGGCCACGGACATCCCCATCCCGCTGTGGAAGCTCGTGGTGATCTGGGCCGAGCGTGTGGCCCTCACCATCCTGCTCGCCACGCCGGTCGCCCATCTGGTCGCGGCGCTCACCTGAGGCCCACCCCACCGCCCCACCCCCCGTCCGTCCCGCAGAGAGAGGCCCCCATGCGCTCCACGCTCATCACCGACATCGCCGAGCTGACCACCGTCGACCCCGAAAGGCGGGTGCTCACGGACGCGGCCGTCGTCGTCGAGGACGAGCGCATCGCCTGGATCGGCGCCGCCGCGGACGCCCCGGACGCGGACGACCGGGTGTCCGTGGGGGGCCGCGCCGTGCTGCCCGGCTGGGTGGACTCCCACACGCATCTCGTGTTCGACGGGGACCGCTCCGCCGAGTTCGAGGCCCGCATGGCCGGGGAGTCCTACGCGGCCGGCGGCATCGGTGTGACCACCTCCGCCACCCGTGCCGCCTCGGACGACCGCCTGGCCGAGCTGGTCCGCGGCCGGGTGGCCGACGCGGTGGCCGGCGGCACCACCTACCTCGAGACCAAGACCGGCTACGGGCTCACCGTGGAGGAGGAGGCCCGCCACGCGCGCCTGCTGGCCGGGCTGCGCGAGGAGGGCCTCGTGGACGAGGTGACCTTCCTCGGCGCCCACCTCGTGCCCCCGGGCCGGGACGCGGAGGACTACCTCGACGACGTCGTCGGGCCGATGCTCGAGGCCGTGCGGGAGCACGCGGGTTGGGTGGACGTGTTCTGCGACACCGGCGCCTTCGACGCCGAGCAGACCCGCCGCGTGCTCGCCGCGGGCGTGGCGGCGGGACTGGGCGTGCGCCTGCACGGCAACCAGATCGAGCAGGGCCCGGGCGTGGGCGTGGCCGTGGAGTTCGGCGCCGCCTCCGTGGACCACGTCAACCACCTCTCCGACGCGGACGTCGAGGCCCTGGCCGGCACCTGGACCGGCTGGGACCGCGCCTCGGCCACCGGCACGCCCGGCACCGTGGCCGGCTGCCTGCCGGCGTGCGACCTGTCCACCCGCGCCCCGCTGGCGCCCGCGCGTCGCCTGCTCGACGCCGGCATCGAGGTCTCCCTGGCCTCGAACTGCAACCCGGGCACCAGCTACACCACGTCCATGAACTTCAACGTGGGCACCGCCGTGCTGCAGATGCACCTGACCCTCGCCGAGGCCGTGCGCGCCGCCACCCTCGGCGGGGCCATCGGCCTGCGGGCGCAGGACCGCGTCGGCAGCCTCGAGGTCGGCAAGCGCGCCGACCTGCACGTGCTCGACGCCCCCGCCGCCATCCACCTGGCCTACCGCCCCGGCATGCCGCTGACCCATGCGGTCTGGCGCGCGGGCCGCCGGGCCGTCTGATCGACCGACAGCAAGGAGAACGCATCACCATGACCACCCCTCCCGCCACCGTCACGCTCGGCACGTCCGGGGCCACCCTGGACGACGTCGTCGCCGTGGCCCGCCACGACGCCCGCGTGGTGCTCGCCGACGACGTGCTCGAGACCGTCGGCGCGGTCCGCCGCCACGTCGAGGCGCTGGCCGAGGCCGAGACCCCCACCTACGGCGTCTCCACCGGCTTCGGCGCGCTCGCGGACAAGCACATCCCGCTCGAGTCCCGCGCGCAGCTGCAGAAGTCCCTGATCCGCTCCCACGCCGCCGGCATGGGCCCCGTGGTGGAGCGCGAGGTCGTCCGCGCGCTGATGTTCCTGCGCGCCACCACGCTGGCCTCCGGCCGCACGGGCGTGCGCCCCGTGGTGGTCGAGACCTTCGTGGCCATGCTCAACGCGGGCATCACCCCCGCCGTGCGCGAGTTCGGCTCGCTGGGCTGCTCGGGCGACCTCGCCCCGCTCTCCCACGTGGCCCTGGCGCTGATGGGCGAGGGCGACGTCGTCGGGGCGGACGGTGCGCTGCGTCCGGCCCGCGAGGCGCTCGCCGAGGCCGGGATCGAGCCGGTCGAGCTGCGGGAGAAGGAGGGCCTGGCCCTCGTCAACGGCACCGAGGGCATGCTCGGCATGCTGATCATGGCGCTGGCCGACCTCGAGGAGCTCGCCGACACCGTGGACCTCACCGCCGCGATGTCCGTGGAGGCGCTGCTCGGCACCGACCGCGTGTTCGTGCCGGAGCTGCACCTGCCGCTGCGCCCCCACCCGGGCCAGGCGACCTCCGCCGACCGGATGCTGAAGATCCTGGCGGGCTCGCCGATCGTGGCCAGCCACAAGGAGGGCGACTCCCGCGTGCAGGACGCCTACTCGCTGCGCTGCGCCCCGCAGGTGGCCGGCGGCCTGCGCGACACCCTCGCGTACGTGCGCACCGTGGCCGAGCGCGAGCTCGCCGCCACCGTGGACAACCCGGTGGTGCTCGACGACGGCCGGGTGAGCTCGAACGGCAACTTCCACGGGGCGCCCGTGGCGTACGTGCTGGACTTCCTGGCCATCCCGGTGGCCGACGTCGCCAGCATGTCCGAGCGCCGCACCGACCGCATGCTGGACCCGGCCCGCTCACACGGGCTGCCCGCGTTCCTCGTGGACGACCCGGGCGTGGACTCCGGCATGATGATCGCCCAGTACACGCAGGCCGGGCTCGTCTCGGACATGAAGCGTCTGGCCGTGCCCGCGTCCGTGGACTCGATCCCGTCCTCCGCGATGCAGGAGGACCACGTCTCCATGGGCTGGCACGCCGCCCGCAAGCTGCGCTCGGCCGTGGAGAACTTCCGCCGCGTGCTCGCCGTCGAGCTCGTGGCCGCCGCCCGCGCGATCGAGCTGCGCGCCCCGCTGCAGCCCTCCGCCGCGACCGGTGCCGCCGTCCGCGTGATCCGCGAGGCCGGCGTCCCCGGCCCCGGCCCGGACCAGTACATGGCCCCGCAGCTGGCCGCCGCCGAGCAGGCCCTGCGCGACGGGTCCGTGCTGGCCGCCGTGGCGGAGGCGCTCGCGGGCGTGTCCGCCGATGCCGAGCCGCAGGACCTGGCCAAGGAGTCCGAGGGCGCCGAGGCCGAGGGGCACTGACGCCGCAGAGCGGTCAGAGGCCACAGAGTGGTCACGACACGCCGCGTGCGTCTGCACGAGACGGCGTGTCGTGACCACTCTGTGTGCGGAGGGGGCGGCCTGCGGGCCCGGTCGCCCCGGCTCAGGCCGCCAGGTCCACGTCCTTCGTCTCCTTCATGAACAGGCCGGTCAGGCCGGTGAGGCCGCCGACCACCATGAGGTAGATCGGGAACGCGCTGGCCCACCCCTGCGCCGTCAGCCACGTGATCAGGTACGGCGCCGTGCCGCCGAAGATCGCGGTGGCCAGCGAGAGCATGGTGGCCACGCCCTTGGCGCGCACCGCCGTGGGCAGCACCTCGGACCAGACGGCGCCGTTGACGCCGAACAGCAGCGCCACGGCCAGCAGGGCGATGGTCTGCACGAGCAGGAACGAGGCGAAGGTGCCGTCCAGCATGCCGAACAGCGGGAACGGCAGCACCACGAAGAGCAGGCCGAAGGCGATGACCAGCGGGCGGCGGCCGATCCGGTCGCCCAGCAGGCCCGCCCCGAGGATGGCGGCCAGGAAGATCACCTGGGCCAGGAGCGAGGCCGAGAGGGTGGTGGACTTGTCCATCTGATGGGCCACCTGCGCGTGCGTGGGCAGGTAGATCAGCCACGTGTAGAACATCAGGGAGCCGCCCGCGGAGACCAGGAAGATCGTCAGCAGGCCGCGCCACACCGCGCCCGGCTCCCGGCGCGGGGCGTCGTCGGCGGTGGGCACCACCTGCTGCGCCGCCGTGAAGTGCTCCGACTCCGTCAGGCTCCGTCGCAGATACAGCGCGTAGAGGCCGAGGACGCCGCCGATGCCGAACGCCACGCGCCAGCCCCAGGACGCCACCTGCTCGTGGGAGAGCAGCGTGTTGATGGCCAGGCCCACGAGCGTCGCCAGGATCGTGCCCACCACCACGGACACCCACGACGTCGCCCCGAACAGCCCGCGCCGGCCCTGCGGCGCCCGCTCCACGAGGTAGGTCACGGAGGTGCCCATCTCGCCGCCGTGCGCCAGGCCCTGCAGCAGGCGGGCGACGACGAGGATCACCGAGGCGAGGACGCCCACCGTGCCGTAGGTGGGGGTGAAGGCGATGATCAGGCTGCCGAGCGCGGTGATCATCATCGCCGCGAAGAGGCTGCGCTTGCGGCCCACCCGGTCCGCGTAGGCGCCGAACACGTAGCCGCCGATGGGGCGGGCGACGAAGCCCACCGCGAAGACGGCCAGGGTGGCGAGCAGCTCGGAGGTGGGGTTGTCCGCGTGGAAGATCTGCGCCGCGAAGACCGGGGCGAAGATCGTGTAGACGTTCCAGTCGTACCACTCCAGCGCGTTGCCGAAGTTCACGGCCAGCATGTCCTTCAGGCTCCGGGGGCAGGCCCCGGGCACGGGAGCGGGCCGGGCCGCGCCGGTGGCCGCGGTGCTCATGCCCGTCCCTCGAGGCCGGCCTGGGCATCGCCGTCGGCGCCGGGCACCCGCATCTCGAAGGTCTCCCGCACCACGGTGTAGTCGAAGTAGCCCAGGCGGGCGATCGGCTGGATGCGCGGGATGTCGAGGCGGCCGTCGGCGGTGATGACGTCGTCGTCGATGTGGATGGTGTCCACGTGGGCGAAGACCACGTCGATGGTGCCGACGTTCGAGTCGCCCTTGATGCGGTGCGTCGAGTGGTAGCGGCACTCGAAGCGCACGGGGGACTCGGCGACCATCGGGATGGGGTGGTTGTCCGCGTAGACCTTGGTGACGCCGTGCTCGGCGATGCGGTCCCACTCGCTCTCGCCCGGCTCCAGGGCCATGGCGGAGACGTTGACGGCCTCGC
Source organism: Micrococcus sp. H39-S4 (assembly GCF_027158145.1). Lineage (NCBI taxonomy): Bacteria > Bacillati > Actinomycetota > Actinomycetes > Micrococcales > Micrococcaceae > Micrococcus > Micrococcus sp. H39-S4. The sequence goes on along the minus strand of NZ_JAPVLT010000003.1, from coordinate 54,611 downwards.
GCAGGTCGTAGGTGGCCATGTTCCACACGAACCAGCCGGTCTGCTCCGCGTTGAGGACGGTGTCCTTGCGGCGTCCGTCCGGGTACTGGTTCGCGGAGAACATCACCATGGGCGGGTCGAAGGTGAGGTTCTGCCACTGGCTGTAGGGGGCGATGTTCTCCCGGCCGTCCGTGCTCACGGAGGACAGCCAGCCGATGGGCCGCGGCACGGTGGAGCTCTTGAAGGGGGAGAAGGGCAGGGGGTTGGCCTCGTGCTGCGGGCGGTACTTCATGAGTCCTCCATGTGACGCCGGTAACAGGATGTGGGTCACGCTACGCCGCATATCCCGGATATATCAAACGGATTGGGGGCAGATGACTGCCTACGCTGGGCCCATGAACAAGTCGGAGGAGGCCTACGCCCGCCTGACGCAGAAGATCGAGACCGGGGAGCTGCCACCGGGCGCCATCCTCAGCGAGGCGGACCTCATCGACGCCGCCGAGACGGGGCGCACACCCCTGCGCGAGGCCGTGCAGCGCCTCATCCGAGACCACTGGCTCCTGGCCGGTGGGGGACGGGGACTGCAGGTGCCCCCGATCTCCGTGGACGACCAGCTGGAGAGGCTGGAGGTGCGGCGGTCGCTCGAGGCCCTGGCCGTGGGACTGGCCTGCGCGCGGGCGGACGAGGAGCAGCTGGCCGCCGTCGCGGCCCACGTGCGGCACCTGCGCACGGTGGAGGACCTGCCGGCGTACGTCGCCGCCGTCGGGCGCTCGCACGAACTCCTGCGCACGATCGCGAACAACCGCTATCTCGCCGACTCCCTGGTCCCGCTCCAGGGGCTCTCCCGGCGGTTCTGGCTCGCCACCACGAAGGGCCTGCCCGACGAGGTCGAACGCGGCCGGGCGTTCTACGTCCCGGCGCTGGAGGCGGTGACCCGGAGGGACGCGGCAGGAGCCCGGGCCGGGGTGCTGGCCCTGCACGACTTCCTGGCACGCTCGGCGCTGGACTACGCCGCCCGACGCGCGGCCCACGGCAGCGCCGAGCCCCCAGCCCCGTGGGCAGCGGGGCACTGACGCGCGCGGCCCCCGCGCCTGAACGGACCCCCGCCCGCCTCAGGCCAGCAGCGACGCGTCCGTCCGGTGACGGCTGACGATCGTGTGGATCAGCCGGGCCGCGGCCTTCGCCGTGCGGCCGTCCACGTCCAGGGCGGGGTTGAGCTCCACGACGTCGGCCAGGGCCAGCTTCCCGGACTGGGTGGCCTCCAGCGCGCACGCGTGGATCACCTCGTACGGCACGCCGAAGCCGGCCGGTGCGCTCACCCCCGGGGCGACGGCGGCCGGCAGCACATCCAGGTCGATCGTCAGGTAGAGCACGTCCACGGCGTTGATGAACGAGCGCACCCAGCGGCGCACGCCGGTGACGTCGGCGGTCTGGGCCTGCTCGTCGGTCACCCACGTGACCCCGCGTTCGCGCGCGGTGTCGAACAGGGCCCGGGTGTTGTTTGCCTCGCTGATGCCCACCACCGCGTAGGAGAGCTGATGCTCCGCCCCCTCGGCGTCCCGCAGCGCCTGCAGGAACGGGGTGCCGGAGCTGGGCCGCGGCGCCTCGCGCAGGTCGAAGTGCGCGTCCAGGTTGAGGATGCCCACGCGGGTGCCCGCGCCCACGCGCGTGGAGCCGGTCAGGCCCGTGATCGATGCGTAGGCGGTCTCGTGTCCGCCGCCGAGCACCACGGCCAGGTCGTGGGCGTTCAGCAGCCCGCTGACCACCGTGCCCAGCTCGGCCTGGCCCGCCTCGAGCTCGCCCGGGGCGTCGTCGTCTCCGCGGTCCACGGACACGTCGCCCGCGTCCACGAGCGCGCCCGTGCCCTCGAGATACGCGAGCGAGGCGAGCGCGCCGCGCAGCGCCTCCGGGCCGTCCTCGGCGCCCACGCGGCCGTGGTTCCGGCGCACGCCCTCGTCCGAGGCGAAGCCGATGAGCGCCGTGGACCGCGCGCCCGACGTCGGAGCACCGGCACCGGGGTGGCGCTGCGGCGTCGTGGGCTCGCCGCGGCCGTCGGCGGGGCGGACGACCTGGTGCCAGCGTAGGTGCTCGGGGGCGTCGCCGTCGGTGCGGCCGGTCCAGGCGGAGGAGAGGGACGAGGAGGGGAGCTCGGAGGTCATGGGACCATCCCACGCCATCGACGGCGGGTGCGCAACGCGGGCCGGACGACGCCCGACACGGGGCGTCGTCCGCCTAGCGGTCCAGTTCCTGGCGCCGCGAGCTGATCACGCCGGTGACGAAGCCGGCGAGGTTGAGCCCGCCATGGAAGCGGGCGTGCTCGATCTTCACACAGCGGTCCATCACGATCTCCAGGCCCGCGGCCCCGGCCTGACGCGCGGCGTCCTCGTTCCAGATGCCCAGCTGCAGCCACACGGTCCGGGCGCCCACGCGGGCGGCGTCCGCCACCACCTCGGGGGCGTCGGAGGACTTGCGGAACACCTCCACGAGGTCCGGGATGACGGGCAGGTCGTCCAGCGAGGCATACACGCGGTGGCCGAGGATCTCCTTGCCGGCCGCGGCGAGCACGGGATTCACGAAGTAGACGTGGTACGTGGTCGAGCTCAGCAGGTACGTGGCCACGAAGTACGACGCGCGGGCCGGCTTGTCCGAGGCGCCGACGATCGCGATCGACCGGGTGCGCCGCAGGATCGCCAGGCGCTCGGGGGCGCCGGGGCCGGTCCAGGTGCGCTCGGGGTGGGTGGTGCTCATGGCTCAGGCCTCCTGCTCTGCGGGGACGACGGCGCCGTCACGGGTGCGGCCGGTGGCCTCGGTCAGGGCCTGGTCCAGGTCCCAGAGGATGTCCTCGAGGTCCTCGATGCCCACCGAGATGCGGATCAGGTCCGCCGGGATGCCCGCGGCCACGAGCTGCTCGGCGGTGAGCTGCTGGTGCGTGGTGGAGGCCGGGTGCAACACGAGCGTCTTCGCGTCGCCGATGTTCGCCAGGTGGCTGGCCAGCTGCAGGGCGGAGATGAACGCGGCGCCGGTCTCGCGGCCGCCGACCACACCGAAGCTGAACACCGAGCCGACACCCCGGGGCAGCAGCTGCTGCGCGCGGGCGTGGTGCGGGTGGTCGGGCAGGCCGGCGTAGCGCACCCAGGAGACGCGCGGGTCCTCGTCCAGCCAGGTGGCGACGGCGCGGGCGTTGGCGAGGTGGGCATCCATGCGCGGGGCCAGCGTCTCGACGCCGATCATCAGCTGGAACGCCGACTGCGGGGCCAAGGACGGGCCGAAGTCACGCAGCTGCTCGGAACGCAGCTTGGTGAGGAACCCGTACTCGCCGAAGTTGCCCCACCAGGACACGCCGCCGTACGAGGGCACGGGCTCGGTCATGGACGGGAACTTGCCGTTGTCCCACGGGAAGCGGCCGGACTCCACCACGACGCCGCCCAGAGTGGTGCCGTGCCCGCCCAGGAACTTGGTGGCCGAGTGGATCACGATGTCCGCACCGTGCTCGATCGGCCGGATCAGGTAGGGCGGGGTGAGCGTGGCGTCCACCACGAGCGGGATGCCGTGCCGGTGGGCGACGTCGGCCAGACCCGGCAGGTCCACGACGTCGCCGGAGGGGTTGGCGACGATCTCCGTGTACACGGCCTTGGTGTTGTCCTGGATCGCGGCCTCGAAGTCCGCGGCCTCGGTGGAGTCCACGAAGGTGGTCTCCACGCCGAAGCGGCGCAGGGAGACGTCGAGCTGGGTGATCGTGCCGCCGTACAGCTTCGAGGAGGCCACGATGTGGTCCCCGGCCCCGGCGAGGGCCGCGAAGGTGATGAACTCGGCGGCCATGCCGGACGCCGTCGCGACGGCGCCGATGCCGCCCTCGAGCGTGGCGATGCGCTCCTCGAACGCCGCGACCGTGGGGTTGCCGATCCGCGAGTAGATGTTGCCGTACTTCTGCAACGCGAAGAGGTTGGCGGCGTCCTCGGCGGACTCGAACACGAAGGAGCTGGTCTGGTGGATCGGCACCGCACGGGAGCCGTGGACGGCGTCCGGGACGGCGCCCGCGTGCAACGCCTGGGTGCGGAAGCCGAACTCGTGGTCAGCCACGGGGGTCCTTTCGATGGAGGCTTCGGGACAGTCCGACCCATTGTCCCGGGCGAGGCGCGCCGAGTGCAGGGTGGGCGCGTCGCAGAGCGTCACGCGGGGCCGGCCGGTGGCGTGCAACGCGGGTTGAGTTATCACCGGTTACGCGGGCCTGGACCCGTGACAACTCAACCCGCGTTGGTCTGGACCCGTGACAACTCAACCCGCGTCGGGACGGGCGGGGGCGGATCAGCGCGTGCGGGCGAGCCGACGCCGGACCAGCCCCACGATCCGCCCGAACCCAGCGCGCTGGTCCTCCCAGGTGCAGCGCAGGGTCGTCCATTCCCGCTCGAGGCAGTACGCGTCCCGACGGGCGTCCCTCGCCTGCTGCTGAGCCGTGCGGTGGCCGGCGCCGTCGTACTGGAGGGCCAGGCGCGCCCCCCGGTACCCGAGGTCCACGACGGGCGAGGCCGGGTCGGCCGGGTCGACGGCGACCTGCAGCTCCGGCTCCGGCAGCCCGGCCCGGATCAGCGCGAGCCGGAGGAAGGTCTCGGGCGGGGAGTCGGCCCCGACGCGCACCTCGGCCAGCGCGGCACGTGCGAGACGGACACCCGGCCGGCCACGGCAGCGGGCGAGCACCTCCGACAGCCCGGGCACGGTGGCCACGGGGTGCGCCCGGCCCGTCGGCGTCCACGGCGGACACACCAGGTGGTCGCCGGCCGCGATGAGCCAGTCCACCTCGTGGGGGCGGAGCATCCCGGCGAGGTCGAACCAGGTGCGCGCCGCCGTCGTGACGCGCTGGCCGTCGGGAAGCTCGAGCACGTGGTCGGAGGGCAGTCGCACCCGGTGGCTGACGACGCCGCCCAGGTCGGTCCGGTGCGTGCGCGCGGACCGGTCGAAGGTCAGGTGCAGTCCGGCTGGCCGCGTGAGGCGGGGCGGCAGCGGCAGTCCGTGCCAGAGGGCGGCAGAGACGTGGGAGACCACCCCGCCCGTGAGGCGGACCAGCGCGGCCGCGCCGTCCGGGGCGCACGGGTCGGGGATGCCCGCGGTGTGCACGCCGCGGCAGATCCGGGCGAGGTCTGCCGCGAGGGTGCGGCGCCACGGCAGGCCGGCGGCGTGCAGCTCGGCCGTCGTGAAGGCGCCCGCGGCGAGGGTGGACGGCAGGGGCGTGCGCGCGGTCATGGGGTGAGCCTGCCGCCCCCGGGCCCTGCGACGGACCGGACCGACGCGCCCTGGGGAGGGCCGCCGTCGTCGTGGTGGCTGTGCAGGAGCGGCCGACCCGCCGGACACGGCGGCCCCGGCGCGACGCGGGTTGAGTTATCACGGGTGCGCGCCGCCTGGACCGGTGATAACTCAACCCGCGTTGCGGGGAGCGGCCGGCCCGTCGGTCACGGCGTGCGGTCCACGGACACCAGCTCCACGTCCTCGAGCCGTCCGTCCCGCGCCACCGCGCGCATCAGCGTGCACACCGGCTGCCGTCGCCGGTCCGTGCAGGAGCCGGGGTTGAGCAGCCGCAGGCCCGGGTTCGCGGTCTCCGGGCCGGCCACGGTGTCCCACGGGATGTGGCTGTGCCCGAACACCAGCACGTCCGCGTCCGGGAACGCCGCGGCCATGCGGCGCTCGCGGCCGGCCGCCGGGCCCGTCTCGTGGACCATCGCGATCCGCACCCCGCCGATCTCCACGCGCGCCACCTCGGGCAGCCGCGCCCGCAGCCCCGGCCCGTCGTTGTTGCCCCACACGCCCACCAGCCGGGCGGCCCGTGCGTCGAGGTCGTCGAGCACGTCCTCGGTCACCCAGTCGCCGGCGTGGAGCACGACGTCGGCCCGCGCCACCCCGGCCCACACCTGCGCGGGCAGGGCGCGGGCACGCCGCGGGATGTGGGTGTCGGCGATCAGGAGCAGGCGGACGGCGACGTCGTCGGACACGGTCCGCCTCACCGCGCGGCGAACGCGCCGAGCCAGAGCGCCAGCGGCAGGCCGACGATGAACACCGCCACGAATCCGCGCACCAGCCACCGGCCCGCCGGGGTGGCGAGGTTGACCGTCACACCCACGCCGTAGCCGGGGCGTTTGGCGGGGAAGACGGCCGGGTCCTCGGGGTCGCGCTTGAGCCCCAGGGGCGTCCACACCTCGTCCTCGGCGAGCTCCGCGGCCGTGGGCCGGTGCCCGAGGTCCGCGGCGACGCGGTCCGCCCAGCGCGTCCACCGCCGGGTGCCGGCCCGCATCGCCGGGAAGATGCCCACCATGAGCACGGTCAGCGTGAGGGGCAGGAGCCACCAGGCCATCGTCCACGCCCCGGCGGCGAGCACCTCGGCCGTCGTCGGGGCCAGCACCAGCACGATGAGCACGCACGACCACCCGAGGCACGCCTGGACCCCGCGGTGCACCCCCGGCTGGCGCACGCGCCGCCACGGGGACAGCCCCGGATCCATGGGAACCAGGGCAGTGACCATCGCGGAGACCAGGGCCAGGAACCCCGTCATGCCGAGGCCGATCAGCGGCCCCGTCGCCACCGTGCCGAACGAGGCGTCCTCCCACGCATCCGGTCGCCCGTCGACGCCCCAGTGCGTGGGCACGCGCTCCGGCAGGCCCGGCAGGGCGACGAGGGCCCACCCCAGCAGCGCCAGGCACAGCGCGGCCGCGAGCAGGAACGGCAGCCACGGACGCAGCCGGCCACGGCGCAGGGCGGCGCGCTCGGCGGCGGGGACGTCGGCGGGGACGGGATGGGGCGGGTGGGTCATCGACCCAGGCTAACTTCGGCCCCCGCCCGCCACACCGGGTGACCGGCCCGTCCAGACGGCGGCCGCGCACGCCGCGATCACCAGCAGCATCCCCGCCAGGTCCAGCGGGGTGAGCTCCTGCCCGCGCACGGCCCACGCGGTCAGCGCCGCCGCGATCGGCGAGAGGCACGTCAGCAGGGAGAACAGTGCGGTCGGCATGTGGCGCAGCACCTGCAGGTCGATCCCGTACGGCACCGCCGTGGACAGCAGCGCCACGGCCAGTCCCACGCCCAGCACCACGGGAGAGAGCAGGGCCGTACCCGCCGTCGCGACGCCGACCGGCAGCGCCACGAGGGACCCGGCCGCCGTCGCCAGGGCCAGCCCCTGCACCCCCGGCAGATGGGTCCCCGCACGCCGGGAGAGCAGGATGTACGCCGCCCAGCACGCCGCCGCGGCCAGCGCGAGCGCCACCCCCACCGGGTCCAGCCCCGCGCCGCCGATCCCGCCGTCCGCGCTGAACCCCTCCCGGCCGAGCACCCCGATCCCGACGAGCGCGAGGGCCGCCCACGCCGCCGACCGCCATGACGGCCGCGCCGCCACGGACAGCGCCAGCGGCCCGAGCACCTCGAACGTCACGGCCACGCCCTGCGGGATCCGCGCGAACGCCTCGTAGATGGCCAGGTTCATGCCGGTCATGGCCGCACCCAGCCCGACGACGGCGGCCCACCCCCGGGGACCCAGGCCGGCGAGGGCGGCGCGGCTCGGCCGGGTGACGAGCAGCAGCACGGCCGCGGAGAACACCACGCGCAGGGCGACCATGGCGGACGCGCCGACGTCGTCGAACAGCAGGCCCGCCACGGACGCGCCGAGCTGCTGACTCAGCAGCGAGAGCAGGACGAGCAGGACGAGACGCACGGGCTCAGCCTAGGGCCGCGCCGCGTCACCCCGGCCCCGGCCGGAGCCCTCCCCGCGACCGGCCCGCCGAATGTGACGGCCGCCGGCACACCGCCCCGGAACCGTTCCTAGCGTGGGCCTCCATACGACCCAGCGACCCCCACGACCCGCGGCACCGCGCCCGGCGGGCCGCCCGCCTCCGGACCGAGGAGATCGACATGCCGCTCACCGACCCGACGGACGCGTCCGCGCCGCCCGCCGCCACGCCCGTCCCGCTCGGCGCCGTCCCGCCGCTCGAGCGCCCCGCAGACCTGCCCCGCGACCTGGCCGGCCTGCGCCGCCACTTCGCCCCGGTGTTCGCGCGGATCGCCGAAGGCTCCCGCGAGCGCGACCGCCGCCGGATCCTCCCGTTCGAGGAGGTCCGTGCCCTCAACGAGGCCGGCTTCGCCACGCTGCGGGTCCCCGCGGAGGCCGGTGGGCCCGGTGTGGACGTGCGGACCGCCGTGGCCCTGCTGATCGACCTGGCGGAGGCGGACGCGAACGTCGCGCACCTCTACCGCTCGCACCTGGGATTCCTCGACTCCCTCCGCTTCCAGCCCGAGGCCGTCCGCGAGCGCTGGCATGCCCGGATCCTGGCCGGCGCCACGGTCGGCAACGCATCCACCGAGAAGGGCGGCAACGCGCTGGGCACGCTCAACACGGTCCTCACCCCGGCACCCGCGGGCGACGGCCCGTGGACCCTGACTGGCACCAAGTTCTACGCGACCGGCTCGATCTTCTCCTCGCACACGCGCGTCTCCGCCGCCCAGACCGACGCGGACGGGCGACCGGCCCCGGGCCGGCGCTTCGCCGTCGTGCCGGTGGAGGCCCCGGGTGTGCGTCTGGACGACGACTGGGACGGCTTCGGCCAGCGCCTGACCGGCACCGGCACCGCGGTGTTCGACGGCGTCGCCGTGCCGCCGCAGGACGTGCTCGACCGGGCACCCGGCAGCGCCGAGGCGGTCTACGAGGCGGCGTGGTTCCAGCTCATCCTGCTCGCCGTCCTCGCCGGGATCGCCCGGGCGGCCCGTCGGGACGCCGCCGACGCCGTGGCCGTCCGCGTGCGCACCTTCAACACGGGCCTGGGCCTGCCGTTCCGGGAGGACCCGCTGATCCAGGAGGCCGTCGGGCGGATCGCGGCCAAGGCGTTCACGGCCGAGGCCGCGGTGCTCTCGGCGGCGGACGCCCTGGATGCGGCGCTCGCGGACCACGAGGCCGGCCGCACCGGCTCCGGCGCCCCCGAGGAGGTGCCCGCCTCCTTCACGTGGGCCGAGCTGGCGGTGGAGCACGCCCAGGTGACCGTCCCGGAGCTGGCCCTCGGCGCCGCCCAGGAGCTGTTCCTCACCGGTGGGGCCTCCGCCACGAGCACCGCCAAGGGCCTGGACCGGCACTGGCGCAACGCGCAGACGGTGGCCACGCACAATCCCATCGCGTTCCGCGCCCGGGCGATCGGCGACTTCTGGATCAACGGCACCGTGCCCGAGGGCCTCAACGCGATCGGCGACGCCCCGGCCGCCTCCGCGCCCCTCGGCGCCGACGCCCCCGCCTCCGGGGAGGCCGCCCGATGAGCACCCTGCGCACCCACCGTCGCCGGGCCGTGCTCGGCTCGTTCATCGGCACCACCATCGAGTGGTACGACTTCTACCTCTACGGCCTGGCCGCCGCGCTCGTGTTCAACGTGCAGTTCTTCCCCGGCCAGACCGCGTTCGGGGCGACCCTCGCCTCGTTCGCCACGCTCGCCGTCGGCGTCGTGCTGCGCCCGCTGGGCGGGATCGTGGCCGGCCACTTCGGGGACCGCGTGGGCCGCAAGGCCCTGCTGGTCATCTCGCTGCTGCTGATGGGCGGCGCCTCGATGCTCATCGGCGTCCTGCCCACGTTCGCCCAGGCGGGCTGGTGGGCGGTGGCCGGGCTCGTGCTGCTGCGCTGCCTGCAGGGCCTCTCCGCCGGCATGGAGTGGGGCGGCGCCGCCCTGATGTCCGTGGAGCACGCCCCCGCGGACCGGCGCGGCCTGTTCGGCTCGTTCACGCAGGTCGGCTCCTCGGCCGGCATGCTCCTGGCCACCGGCGCGTTCTCCCTGGTCAAGCTGGCCACCACCGACGAGCAGTTCGCCGCGTTCGGCTGGCGCCTGCCGTTCCTCGCCTCGGGTCTGCTCGTGGTGGTGGGCCTGGCCATCCGCCTCGGCGTCGAGGACTCGGCCGAGTTCCGCGTGCACCGGGACGCCGGGACCGTCAGCCGCGCGCCCGTCGTCGAGCTGCTGCGCCATCACGCCCGCCCCGTGCTCGTGACCGCCGGCCTGCGTCTCGGCCAGAACGGCCTCTACTACCTCGTCACCGCGTACCTGGTCAGCTACCTCGTGCTCCGCGGCGCCGACGACGGCGTCCTCGTCTCCGCCATCATGGTCGCCTCGGCCATCGGGCTGGTGAGCACCCCCTTCTGGGGCGCGGTCTCGGACCGGGTGGGCCGTGCCCGGGTGTCCCGGGTCGGGTACGCGCTCACGGCGGTGGCGGGCTGGGTGCTGTTCGCCGTCGTGGATGCCGGCGCGCTGGCGGTGCTGCCGCTCGTCGTGGTGCTGGTGATCAACGTGGCCCACGACAGCGTCTACGGTCCGCAGGCCGCGTGGTTCGCCGAGCAGTTCCCGGTGCGCGTGCGGTACTCGGGCGTGAACCTGGGCTATCAGCTCGGCACGGTGGTGGGCGGCGGGTTCGCCCCGTTCATCGCGGCGCTGCTGTACGAGGTCGGCGGCCACACGCCGTGGCTGATCGCCGCGTACCTGACGCTGCTGGCCACGCTCTCGCTGATCGCCTCGCGCTTCGCCCGTGACCCCGTGGCCCGCCCCGAGACGGACCTCGTGGCCGACGACGCCGCCATCCTGGCCGCACAGGCGGACGGGCCGGCCGTCGATGCCGCCCCCGGTGCCGCCGCGGTGACCGCCCGCCCCGACCGTGCCCCCGTGACCCTGGAGACCCGATGACCGCGACCCCCGCCCCGTTCATCCTCAGCGCGTTCGACATGGTGACGCCCGTGCACCAGTCGCCCGGGCTGTGGCGGCACCCCGAGTCCCGCGCCCACGAGTTCGACCGGCTGTCCTTCTGGACGGACCTGGCCCGCACCGTGGAGGAGGGCGGGTTCACCGCCGTGTTCCTCGCGGACATCCTCGGGCTGTACGACGTGCACGGCAGCGGCGTGGACGCCACGGTGCGCGGCGGCGTGCAGTGGCCGCTGCTGGACCCGTTCACGGTGGTCTCGGCGATGGCCGCCGTCACCGAGCGGGTGGGCTTCGGCGTCACCGCGTCCGTCACCTACGAGCAGCCGTACCTGCTGGCGCGCACGCTGACCTCGCTGGACCACTTCACGGAGGGGCGCATCGCATGGAACGTGGTGACCGGCTACCAGGACTCGGCCGCACGCAACCTCGGCCTGGACCGGCAGCCGGGCCACGACGAGCGCTACGACCGCGCCGACGCCTACCTCGACGCCATGTACCGCCAGTTCGAGGGGTCCGTGGAGCGGGACGCCGTCGTGGCGGACCGCGAGTCCGGGGTGTTCGCGGACCCGGCGAAGGTGCACCCGATCGGCGTGGAGGGCCCGCACGTGCGCCTGCCCGGCGTCGCGCTCGCGCACCCCGGGCCGCAGGGCACCCCGTTCCTGTTCCAGGCCGGCGCGTCCTCGCGGGGGCGACGGTTCGCGCTCGAGCACGCGGAGGCGGTCTTCTACATCGGCCCGACGACGGCGCACGTGCGGCGGTTCGTCGAGCAGACCCGCGAGGGCCTGCGGGAGGCCGGCCGCCCCGAGGACGCGATCCGCGTGCTGGCGATGGTGACCGTCGTCGTCGCGGACACGGACGAGGAGGCGCAGGCGCGGCTGGCCGAGTACCACGAACACGTGGACGTGGAGTCCGCGCTCGCGCTGTTCGGCGGCTGGACGGGGGTGGACCTGTCCGGCCTGGACCCGGACGCCGAGCTGGAGCACGTGGAGAGCGAGGCCTCGCGGACGGCGCTGGCCGCGTTCACCACCCAGTCGCCGGACCGTCGCTGGACGGTGCGCGAGGTGGCGGAGTTCGTGAGCGTGGGCGGGCGGGGGCCGGTGATCGTGGGGTCCCCGGCCACCGTGGCCGATGAGCTCGAGCGCTGGCACCGCGAGACGGGCGTGGACGGCTTCAACATCTCGGCGGCCGTGCGCCCGACGGACCTCGAGCGGTTCGCCCGGCTCGTGAGCCCCGAGCTGCGGCGGCGCGGCCTGCTGCGTGAGCCCGAGGCGGGGCGGACCCTGCGCGAGAACGTGGCCGGCGGGGGACCGCTGCTGCCGGAGGACCACCGGGGGGCCCGGTTCCGCTGACCCCGACGCCACGGGAAAACGTCACGCTGACGTGCGCTAATCCGTCTCGTCGTGGGAGAGTGGGGGACGCGTACCCGCGCAGACCCCGCCCCGACCCCAGGAGGCCCGCATGGCCCGGCCCCAGACCGTCCTCACCGTGGTGGCCGCCCGCCGGCTCACCCCGCACCTCGTGCGCCTGACCCTCGGCGGTGAGCAGTTCGACGCCGTCCATGCCCGCTGGGCGGAGAAGGGCGCCACGGACCAGTACGTGAAGCTGCTCTTCGCCGACCCCGCGCTCGGCCTCGAGCCCCCGTACGACCTGGACGCCCTCCGCGAGCGCCTCGCCCCGGAGCAGCTGCCGGTCCGCCGCACCTACACGGTGCGCCACATGGACGCGGCCGCCCGCACCATGGATGTCGACTTCGTGGTCCACGGTGCGTCCGACGGCGGCGCCGCCCCCGGGCACGACGGTGGCCTGGCCGGGGCGTGGGCGGCGTCCGAGCCGGTGGGGCAGCAGGTCGCGTTCCTGGGTCCCGGCGGCGCCTACCGGCCCGACCCCACCGCCGACTGGCACCTGCTCGCCGGCGACGAGGCCGCGCTGCCGGCGATCGCCGCCGCCCTCGAGGACCTCGCCGCCACGGACGCCGCGGCGGCCGGCGTCGCGCTGATCGAGGTGACCGACGCCGGGGACGAGGTGCCCCTGACCGCGCCGGCCGGCGTCGAGGTGCGCTGGCTGCACCGCGGCGGCCCCTTCACCCCGGAGACGACGAGGTTCGCCGCCGCCGTCGAGGGCGCGGCGTGGCGGGACGGACGGGTGCACGCGTTCGTGCACGGCGAGCGGGAGCAGGTCAAGCGCGTCCGGGCGTACCTCACGGACGTGCGCGGCGTGGACCGGCGACAGCTGTCGGTGAGCGCGTACTGGGCCTACGGCCGTGCCGAGGATGTGTTCCAGGCGGAGAAGCAGACCCCGGTGGGGCAGATCTTCGAGGACGGCGCCACCGGCGGCTGACCCGCACAGGTTCGGCACAGCAGCAGCTTCGCCGCCCCTCAGGGCCTGACGGGCCAGGGGTGACGTGAGACGGTCGAGGGGTCATCGTCCGGCGGTGCCCGGCCGCCGGCACGTCCGCACCTCTGTGAAGGAGTCCCCATGAAGACGCCCGCACGCCTCGCCGTCGGCATGCTCGCCGCCTCCGGTCTGCTGCTCACCGGCTGCGCCTCCGACCCGACGCTGGACGAGAGCTGGCCCGAGATCCGCCAGAAGGTCGTGGACGCCGAGAGCCTGCGCCTGAGGGTGGAGGGCACCGCCGCCGACAAGGAGGAGGAGAAGGACGACGCGTCGGCCTCGGCGGCGCCCTCCGCCTCCCTGGGCACGGACGCCAGCCAGTCCCTGAACGTGGACCTCGCCGGCGCCACCGACGACTCCCACCTCAAGGGCACCATGAACATGGACATGGGGGCGGCCACCATGGACATCGAGGTCCTGCGCCGGGACGCCGACGTGTTCTTCAAGCTCAAGGCCGACGGTGACGACCTGCCCCAGGAGATGGGCATGTTCTCCACCCTCGTGGGCGACCGCTGGATCAAGACGAGCGCCGATCAGGCCGCGCAGATGGACATCTCACTCCAGGAGATCATGTCCGACCTCGAGGAGGACATGCCCGCCGCGGACGCCTTCGACGGCAAGGACCTGAAGGCCGAGGAGGTGGAGCTCGAGGGCAGGACGTACCTCAAGTACGCGCTGCCCGAGGAGCACCACGAGTTCGGCCGGACGATGCTGATCGACCCGGAGAGCACGACCCTCTACCGTCTCGAGGACGTGAACTCGGAGGACGAGGACGTGGACGCGAACGCCACCTTCACCGAGTGGAACGCGGTCGAGGCGCCCGAGGCCCCCGCCAAGGAGGACGTCTTCGACCTGGCCGAGCTGCAGGAGCTGGCCGGCTGACCCGCTGCGCGATCCGGGTGGGCCGGCGGGCCGCCACGGCATGATGTCCTGATGGACCGCACCGCCCCCACCCCGCCCGCGAACGCCCTCGCCCCGGACCTGCCGGAGGACATCGCCCGCGAGGCGATCGCCTTCCGCCGCCGCCTCCACGGGCATCCGGAGCTGGACCTGCACCTGCCCCGCACCCAGGCCGCCGTCCTCGAGCGGCTCGAGGCCCTGCGCGCCGAGGCGGGGGAGGATGCCGCCACCGGCCGCCCCGCGCTGGAGACGAGCGTGGGCCGGGCGCTGAGCTCCGTCGTCGTGGTGCTGCGCGGCGGGGCCCCGCTGCCGGAGGGGGCCCGGCGGCCGGTCGTGCTGCTGCGGGGGGACATGGACGCCCTGCCCGTCACGGAGGAGACCGGGCTGGAGTACGCCCCCTCCGTGCCGGGCACCATGCACGCCTGCGGCCACGACCTGCACACCGCCGGCCTCTACGGCGCCCTGGCGTGGCTGGTGCGCCGTCGCGGGGAGCTCGCCGCCGACGTGGTGGCCATGTTCCAGCCCGGGGAGGAGACCGGCGGCGGCGCCCTGCACATGATCCAGGAGGGGCTGCTGGAGGCGGCCGGGCGACCGGTGGACGCCGCCTACGCGATCCATGTCTCCTCGGGCACGTACCCGCGCGGCGTCCTGCTCAGCCGCCCGGGGGCGATCCAGGCCGGCTGCGACGACCTGGTGGTGACGGTGCACGGTCGAGGCGGGCACGGCTCGGTGCCGCACCTGGCCCAGGATCCGGTGCCCGTGGCCGCCGAGATGGTGCTGGCGCTGCAGTCCGTGGTCACCCGGCAGTTCGACGCCTTCGACCCGGTGGTCGCGACCGTCGGGCACCTGAGCGCGGGCACGGCGGCCAACATCATCCCGGACAGCGCCACCCTCGCCCTCACCCTGCGGACCTTCTCCGCGCCCTCCCGAACCCGGCTGCTCTCGGCCGTGGAGCGCATGGTGCACGGGATCGCCGCGGCGCACGGCATGAGCGCGCAGGTCCGGACGGACTGCGCGTTCCCGGTGACGGCCAACGATCCGGACGCAGTGGCTTTCGTCCGCCGGACCGTGGAGGACCTGTACGGGGCCGACGCCTACCGGGAGCTGCCCGAGCCCGAGCCCGGCAGCGAGGACTTCTCCGAGGTCCTCCAGCGGGTGCCCGGCGCCTACGTCCTGCTCGGGGCGGTCCCGGAGGGCGTGGACCCGGACGAGGCCCCGGTCAACCACTCCCCGCAGGCCGTGTTCGACGACGCCGTGGTGCCGCGGGCCGCTCAGGTGCTGGCCGAGCTGGCGCTGCGGACGGCGCCGGTGCCGGCGTCCTGAGCGCGGCGACCGGCCCGGAGCACCTCGGCGATCTGCCCGACGCACGGCTCGTTCTGCAGGCTCGTGGTGTCCCCGAGCGCGGTGCCCTGGTGCAGCTGCGTCAGCAGCCGCCGCATGATCTTGCCCGAACGGGTCTTGGGCACGTCGGGGACGAAGACCACCTCGGCGGGCTTGGCCACCGGCCCGATCACCCGCCCCACGTGCCGCCGCAGCTCCTCGGCGCGGTCGGCGGCGGAGGCGCCGGGGCCGTCGTCGCCGGCCAGCCAGCTCTCGTGCGCCACGACGAAGGCGACGGCGGCATGCCCGGTGGTCTCGTGCGGCACGGGGCACACCCCCGCCTCGATCACCTCCGGGTGCGCCACGAGGGCGGACTCGATCTCGATGGTGCTCAGCCGGTGCCCGGAGATGTTGATGACGTCGTCCACGCGCCCGAGGATCCAGACGTCGCCGTCCTCGTCCCGCTTGGCGCCGTCGCCGGCGAGGAACCAGCCCGCCTCGCCCTGGTCCGCGTAGTCCTCCCAGTACGAGTGGAAGTAGCGGGCCGGGTTCCGCCACACGGTCCGCGCCATCGCCGGCGAGGTGCGGGTGACCACGATCCGGCCCTGCAGGCCCTCGGGCGTGGGGGCGCCGTCGTCGTCGACCACGGCCACGTCCACCCCCGGCAGGGGCCGGGAGCCGCAGCCCGGCTTGAAGGCCGTGTCCGTGGGGCGCGGGGAGAGCACGGTGGCGCCCGTCTCGGACTGCCACCACGTGTCCACCATCGGCAGGTCCGGGGTGTCCCGGCCGATCTGGGTCCGCGCCCACGTCCAGGCCTCCGGGTTCACGGACTCGCCCACGGTGCCGATCAGGCGGATCGAGGACAGGTCCGGGCCGCCGTCCGCGTGCGCCGGGATCCCGTCCGGATGCCAGCCCTTGAGCGAGCGGATCAGGGTGGGCGCCGTGTAGTAGCTCGTCACCCGGTAGCGCTCGATCACCTCGAAGTGCCGGCCCGGGTGCGGGGCGTTCGGCACGCCCTCGTAGATCACCTGCGTGACCCCGTTCGAGAGTGGACCGTAGATCTCGTAGGTGTGCGCGGTGACCCAGGCCAGGTCCGCGGTGCACCAGTGGACGTCGTCGTCGCGCCGTGCCGGGTCCGGGTGGGAGAACAGGAAGTCGTGCGTCCACGAGGCCGCGGCGAGGTACCCGCCGGAGGTGTGCACGAGCCCCTTGGGCTGTCCCGTGGTGCCGGAGGTGTACATGATGAACAGCGGGTGCTCCGCGTCGAAGGCGCGCGGGGTGTGGGTGTCCGGCTGGCGGTCCACGACGTCGTGCCACCACAGGTCCCGGCCCTCGGTCCACGGGATGTCCCGGTGGCCCGTGCGGTCCAGGACGAGGACGTGCTCGATCGCGTTGTCCCCGGACACGGCCTCGTCCGCGTTGGCCTTCACGGGGACGGCGGCACCGCGGCGGAACTGGCCGTCGGTGGTGACGAGCAGCTTGGCGCCCGTGTCCTCGACGCGGAACCGCAGCGCCTCCGCCGAGAACCCGCCGAACACGAGCGAGTGCACGGCGCCGATCCGCGCGCACGCCAGCGTGATGACGATCGTCTCCACGAGCACGGGCAGGTACACGACGACGCGGTCGCCCGCCTCGATGCCCAGCTCCTCGAGGGCGTTCGCGGCCTGGGCGACCTCGCGCTGCAGCTGCGCGTAGGTGACGGCGCGGCGGTCGCCGGGCTCGCCCTCGAAGTACAGGGCGACCTTCTCCCCGCGCCCCGCCGCCACGTGCCGGTCCACGCAGTTCACGGCCACGTTCAGGGTGCCGTCCTCGTACCAGCGGATCTCCGGGCCGCGCTCGGCGGCCGGGTCCGGGGCGGTGAGGGAGCGCGTCCGGGTGAAGGGCCGCTCCCAGCTCAGACGTCGGCCGGCCGCCTCCCAGAACGCGAGCCGGTCCGACTCGGCCACCGGGCGGCCGTCGCCGCGCCCGCCGTGCAGCCGGTCCGCCGGGCGGCCGGGGTGGACGTCCGGGTCGGCGGCGTCGACGAGCGCCTGCGGGAGGGGGCCGGGCAGCGTCGCGAGGGCCGCGGCGGGCACGCCGTCGTTCGGTCCGCGGACGGCCCCGGAGGCGCCCTCCTCGGCCGGGTCGGGGCGGGCGGGGTCCTCGGTGGGCGTCATGGGCGGCGGTTCCTCCTGGTCGGCGGGTCCGACCAGGGTAGGGACGCCGACGACGGCGCCGCGCCCGCCGTCGTCACCGGCGGTCATGCTCGGCCCGCCGGACCCCCGCGGGCGCCTGGCGCGGGCCACGGCGACGGCGGCCGGTGTGGACCCCGTCCCACGGCCGGGGCGCCCCGGCCGCCGGGCCGCCCGCACGTGTCAGAGTAGGTCCATGACCACCTACGCCACCCTCGCCGCCCGGTACGCCGACGCCTTCGACTCCGTCGCCCACGGCGAGCGGGCCCGCGAGGCGGGCCGGCACCTGCCGTTCGCCGCGCTCGGGGAGCTGCAGGCCGCCGGGTTCGGCAAGGTCGGCGTCCCCGTGGACGCGGGCGGCGAGGGCGGCGGCAGCGAGACCGTGCTGCGCCTGCTCATGGACCTGGCCGCCCGGGACGTGAACACCGCGCACGTCTGGCGCTCCCACCTCGTGTTCATCGCCACGGCCATGGACCAGGCGCCCGCCCGCCGGGAGCGGTGGCTGCGGCACATCGTCGACGGGGACTGGGCCGGCTCCGCCCTGGCCGAACGCGCCGGCGGGGCCGCACCGGGCCGTGCCGCCACCCTGGCCAGCCGGGACGAGGGCGGCACCTGGGTCGTGCGGGGGCAGAAGTACTACGCGACCGGCTCGGCGTTCGCCACGTGGACCGCCGCGACCGTGGGCATCGAGGGGGCGGACCTCGTCTCGCGCCGGAACTCGAAGCGGGCCGGGGGCGCGGTCCGCGAGCCGGACCGGGCCGTCGCCGTCGTGCGCGTGCGTCAGCCGCGCGTGGGCATCAAGGACGACTGGGACGGCTTCGGCCAGCGCCTGACCGCCACCGGGTCCGTGGTGCTCGACGACGCCGCGGCCGAGGAGCTGCTCGAGGTGCCGCGGCAGGACGGGCCGGTGCCCGTGCTCATGGAGGCGACCCTGCTGGCGCTGCAGGCCGGGATAGGCCGGGCGGCGCTCACGGAGGGCACGCAGCTGCTGCGGCAGCGGCGCCGCACCTTCAACACCGGCACGGCCGCGCTGCCCAAGGACGACCCGCAGCTCCTCGAGATCATGGGGCAGCTGGCCGGGCGGCAGGCCGCGGCCGAGCTGATGGTGCGCGAGATCGGGCGTCTGCTCGACGAGGGGGAGGACGGCGCCGACGGGGCCGGCCCGGCGGAGGCCGACGTCGTGGCGGCGTCCGCCGAGGCGATGGCCGCCGCGTACCGGGCCCAGGCCGTGGTGCCGGAGGCCGTCCTCGAGGTGTGCACCCGCATCTTCGACACGCTCGGCGCGTCGGCGACGTCGGCCACGCTGCGGCTCGACCGGCACTGGCGTAACGCCCGCACCCTCGCCACCCACGACCCGGCGGCGTACAAGGTGCGCATGGCCGGCGACTGGCTCGTGAACGGCACCCCGCCGACCGCCTACACGTCGGCCGGCGAGGTCCCCGAGGGGGACTGACCCGACGACCGGGCGGCCGGACGTGCCGGGCTCAGGCCCAGCGGCGCAGGGCCCGGCGCTCCAGCAGGCCGAGCAGCCAGTCGGTGAGCTTGCCGAGCACGGCGAGCAGGATGATCGCCAGGATCAGGCGGTCCGTGCGTCCGTTGTTCTGCGAGTCGGTGAGCAGGAAGCCCAGGCCCATCGAGGAGGCGATCAGCTCCGCGGCCACCAGGAACAGCCAGGCCTGGGCCAGGGCCAGCCGCAGGCCGGAGAACACGGCCGGCACCACGGCGGGCAGCTGCACCGTCCGCAGCAGGGACAGCCCGTGGTAGCCGAAGGCCCGTCCGGCCTCCACCAGGTGCGGGTCCACGTGGCGCAGGGCGGCGTAGACGGTGGTGAACACCGGGAAGAACGCGCCGATCGCGATGAGGGTGACCTTGGACTCCTCGCCGATCTGCATCCAGAGGATCAGCAGCGGCACCCAGGCCAGCGAGGGCACCGCGCGCAGCGCCCCGATCAGCGGGGCGAACAGCGCGTCCGCCCACCGGGACAGCCCGAGCGCGGACCCCACGGCCAGCCCGAGCGCGGCCCCGAGCAGGAAGCCCAGCAGCACGCGCTGGGTGGAGATCCCCACGTGCAGCCACAGGTCGCCCCGCTCCAGCAGGTTGACGCCGGCGCTGAGCACCGCGCCGGGGGAGGGCAGCTGCACCGCGGAGAGCAGCCCGGCGGCCGTCACCGCCCACCACAGCACCAGGAGGACGGCGGGCGCGGCCAGCCCCACCACCGCCCGGGCGCCGGGCCGGTCCAGCACCCGGGGCCGCTGCCGTCGGCGCGCCCCTGTGTCGCCGTCGTCGTGACCCGACCGCTCGCGCGCCTCGGGGCCCGTCGTCGCGGCGGGGGTGGTCAGGGCGGTGCTCATCGGATGGCCTCCTCGGCGAAACGGGTGTCCAGGATGCTCGCCAGGGCGGCGTCCACCTGGTGCTGGTAGTCGACGGACCCGGTGCCGACCAGGATCCGTCCGACCCCCGTCAGGGCGTCGAGCAGCTCCTGGCCCGGCACGGGGCTGACGTCCGCGTTGGTGCGTTCGAGGATCACGGTGCGGGCGACGTCGGGAGAGATCTTCGCGGCCTCGGCCAGGATCCCGACGGTCTCGTCCGGGTGCTCGAGCGCCCAGGCGCGGGCGCGTTCGTACGTGTCCAGGACGGTCTGGGCCGTCTCCGGGTCCGCCTCGAGGAAGGACTCCGTGGCGTTGAGGACGGAGAACGTGTTCAGGGCGAGGTCCCGGTACAGGAAGCGGGCGCCCTCGGCCTCGGCCTTGGCCATGATCGGGTCGAGCCCGGACCACGCGGCCACCGATCCGCCGGCGAGGGCGGCGCGGCCGTCGGCGTGCTGCAGGTTCTGGATCTCGACGTCGGCCGGGTCCACCCCGGCGGCCTCGAGCGCCTGCACGGCGAAGAAGTACGGGTCCGTCCCGCGCGTGGCGGCCACCGTGCGGCCCGCGAGCTGGGCGACGTCCGTGATGTCCGAGCCGGGCGGGACCATGAGCGCGGACCACTCCGGCCGCGAGGCGACGCCCACGATGCGCGTGGGCGCTCCGTTGGCCCGGTTCAGCAGCGCGGCCGAGCCGGCCGTCGACCCGATGTCCACGGAGTTCGAGCGCAGGAGCTCGTTGGCCTTGTTGGAGCCGGCGGAGAACACCCAGTTCACCCGGACGCCGCGGGGCGCGAGCGTCTCCTCCAGCCATCCCTGGTGGCGGATCACGAGGGAGAGCGGGTTGTAGGTGGCGTAGTCGATGCTCAGCGTGTCCGGACCGTTCACCGGCCCGGTCGTCGCCTCACCCTGCAGGACGCATCCGCTCAGGCCCAGGGGCAGGGACGCGGCCAGCAGGCCGAGCGCCGTGCGACGGGTCAGGCGTGCGGAGCCGGCGCCGCTCATCGGGCGTGGCTCTCGACGCCGAGGCCCTCGAGGAGCTCGGCGCGCAGCCGGGCCAGGCGGGCGTCCGCGCGGTCGCGGGGACGGGCCCCCGGCACGTCCACGATCCGCCCCACGGTCGCTCCGGGGCGGGCCCCGCCGTCGGGCGCGGGGACGTCACGGGCGAGCAGCAGCACGCGGTCGGCGAGCTGCAGGGCCTCCTCCACGTCATGGGTGATGAGCAGGACGGTGGTGCCGGTGGCGGCGTGCACGTCCAGCAGCAGGTCCTGCATCTTCAGGCGCGTCAGGGCGTCGAGGGCGCCGAAGGGCTCGTCGAGCAGCAGCACGCCGGGGCGGCGCGCCAGGGCGCGGGCGAGCGAGGCCCGCTGGGCCATGCCGCCGGAGACCTCCCGGGGGCGGTGCTCCGCGAAGGGCGCGAGGCCCACGAGCTCGAGCAGCTCCTGCACGCGGTCCCGGCCCGCGGCGCGGTCCAGCTCCCGGGGCAGGCCGAGTTCCACGTTGCGGCGCAGGGTGCGCCAGGGCAGCAGGCGCGGCTCCTGGAAGCCGACGGCGGTGCGCTCGTCGTAGGGTCGCACGGGCGAGCCGTCGATCAGCAGCTCTCCGTCGAAGTCCGGGTCCAGGCCGGCCACGGCGCGCAGCAGCGTGGACTTGCCGCAGCCGGAGGCGCCGATCACGGCGAGCACCTCGCCGGGCGCCACGGTCAGGTCCACGTCGCGCAGGACGACGCGTGGTCCGTCCGCGGTGGGGAACGTGCGCCCGACGCCGCGGAAGACGACGTCGAGGCTGTGGCGGTCCTCGTCCCGGACCGGGGTGGAGGCGGTGGCACGGGAAGGCGCGTGCACGCTCATGGAGGGCTCCCATCGTCGCTTCGTCGTCGGTGTCGGACGGATACGGATGCCAGTAGACCACCGCGGGCCCGGTCGGCCGCGCGGTCGCCCGGCCGCCGGCGCCGGAGGGTCACACGGGCGTCACACCGGGGGCGCCGCCGGTCCTGGCCCGGCCGGCCGTCACGGCCCGAGCCCAGCGCCGAGCCAGACGTTTCGGTCGTCTCTGCAGGGTGGAGGCAGCAGATTTCTCTGGCTCAGCGCTGGGGTGCCACTGGGCCGCAACAGGGCCGCCGCCCGCGGACGTGTCCTCCGTCATGGTCGGGGCATGTCACGAACCGGGCGCCGGACGCGTGGCCGGGCCCGGCGGGGCCGTCATGAACCCCTGGGCCGGACCCACTTCCACCGCCGGCCGCGTCGGCGTTGCATGGTGCGGGACCGTCGCCCGCCCGGCCGCGCCCCTGCGACCGGGCGGCCCTGGAAAGGAGACCCATGAGCACCGCCGAGAACGCCGGGGCCGGAGCACCCACCCGCCCGGACGAGCACCGCGAGATCCTCTTCAACGCATTCGACATGAACTGCGTCGCCCACCAGTCCCCGGGGCTCTGGCGTCACCCCGACGACCACGCCCGCGACTACAACACCCTGGGCTACTGGACGCACCTGGCGCAGACGCTGGAGAAGGGCCTGTTCGACGGCCTGTTCATCGCCGACGTCCTCGGCCCGTACTCCGTGTACGGCGGCACCTCCGAGGCCGCCATCAGGACCGGCGCGCAGACCCCCGTGAACGACCCGTTCCTGCTCGTCTCCGCGATGGCCGCGGTCACCGAGCACCTCGGCTTCGGCGTCACCGCCGGCACCGCCTACGAGCACCCCTACCCGTTCGCCCGCCGCCTCGCCACGCTCGACCACCTCACGGGCGGCCGCGTGGGTTGGAACGTGGTCACCGGCTACCTGCCCTCCGCTGCCCAGAACATGGGCCAGGACGACCAGATGGAGCACGACGAGCGCTACGAGCACGCCGACGAGTACCTCGACGTCGTCTACAAGCTCCTCGAGGGCTCGTGGGAGGACGACGCCGTCGTCTACGACAAGGAGTCCGGCGTGTTCGCGGACCCGGCCAAGGTCCACGACATCGCCCACGAGGGCACGTGGTTCAAGGTCCCCGGCCACGCCGTCACCGAGCCGTCCGTGCAGCGCACCCCCGTGATCTACCAGGCCGGCGCCTCGACACGCGGCCGCGCCTTCGCCGGCAAGCACGCCGAGGCCGTGTTCATCAACTCCCCCACGAAGGAGCTGGCGGCCGCCACCGTGAAGAAGATCCGCCAGGCCCTGGTGGACGCCGGCCGTGACCCGTACGACGTGAAGATCTTCGCGATGCAGACGATCGTCACCGGGGCCACCGACGAGGACGCGCGGGCCAAGTACGACGACCTGGCGCAGTACGTGGACCCGCTGGGCGGCCTCGTGCTCATGTCCGGCTGGATGGGCATCGACCTGTCCCAGTACGACCTGGACGAGCCGATCGGGGACGTGAAGTCGAACGCCATCCAGTCCACCGTGGAGACCTTCCAGAAGGCCTCCGGGACGGACGAGGAGTGGACCGTGCGCAAGCTCGCCGAGTGGGTGGGCATCGGCGGCTTCGGCCCCGTGATCGTGGGCGGCGGCGAGTCCGCGGCCCGCCAGCTCGTCGAGTGGGCCGACGAGACCGACGTGGACGGCTTCAACCTCGCCTACCACATCACCCCGGGCACCTTCGAGGACATCGTGGAGTTCGTGGTGCCGGAGTTGCAGAAGCTCGGCCGCTACAAGACCGCGTACACGGACGGCACGCTGCGCCACAAGCTCTTCGGCCGCGGCGACCACCTGCCGCAGAACCACCACGGCGCATCCTTCGCCCTGCGCCGCCGGTAGGGTGACGCCAGTGGCCGCGGCGCCCTGCCTCGGCCGGCAGCAGCCCCAGGAGGAGAACATGCAGCGCAGACGTGCCGTCCGCGCGGCCGGGCTCGGCGTCGTGGGCGCCCTGGCCTTGGCCGGGTGCGGATCCGAGCCGCAGTCGGTGGGGGAGGCCTGGCATCAGGCCCGCACCCAGGTGGACGAGGCCGAGACCGTCCGACTCGAGACCGCCTACACCACGGGCCGTCAGGGCCCGCAGTCGGTCCGCTGGGACATCGCCGGTCGGCTCGACGGCGGTGACGCCGAGTCGAAGGGCGTCATGCAGGTCGGCCGGGACTCGCACATCACCATGGAGTCCCGCCAGGTCGGCGAGGACGTGTTCGTGCGGGTCGAGGTGGACGGGTCCGACGTCCCGGACGACGTCCAGCTGATGTACGCCGACCCGCAGTGGCGCCGTGTCTCGGCCGGTGAGGGGCAGGAGCCGCCCCTGAAGTCCCTCCTCGACCAGGTGGGCTTCCCCGCGGCGGACGCCCTCGATGGCGCCGAGGTGCGCGCCGAGGAGGTCGACTGGGACGGCGGCACGGCCTACCGCTATGCCGTGCCCGAGGAGGTCGCCGACGCGGCGATGGCCGAGGGCGACGCCACCCGGGTGCACTCCTTCACGGTGGACGACGACGGCGAGCTGGTCGCGCTCACCGTCGACGACGGCCGGGCCACCCAGCAGTACGCCCTGAGCGACTGGAACCAGATCGAGCCGGCCGAGGCGCCGGAGGAGGTGGCCGAGTGAGGCAGCGCCAGACCCAGACCCGCCGCACCCGCCGCGGCCTGTCCCTCGCCGCCGTCGGGGCGGCCGCCCTGCTGCTGACCGGCTGCGCCTCGGGCGACGACGCCCCCGGCGCCTGGGACCGCGCCCGCACCCAGCTCGAGGAGGCCGACTCCGTCCGCATGGTCACCGAGCTGCGGTCCGAGGCCCCGAGCAACGGCCGCGCGGTCCCGGACTCGGTGGACATCTCCGGTCCCGTGGACGGCTCGTCCATGCGGTACGTGTCCGTGTACCAGGACGACGGTCTGATCACCCGGGACGAGTCCCGGATCGTGGATGGCACCGCGTACTCCCGATTCACGGTGGAGCGCGCCGGCGCGAGCGGCGAGGACCGCCCCGCGTATGTGGAGCGCTGGACCGCCACCCCGTACGAGAGCGATCCCCGCGCCACCGGCATGGGCGCGATGGTGAGCTCGCTGCTGGGCTCCCTGCCGGAGTCGGGCGGCCTGGACGACGTCGAGGCGGACGCGGACGGCATCCGCCGCAGCGGTCAGGACGCGATCCGCTACGTGCTGGACGAGCCCGTCTCGGGCCCGCAGGAGGGCGTGGCGCTGACCGCGTTCACGGTGTCCAAGGAGGACGGCCGCCTGCTCACCGTGGAGACCGAGTCCGCCGGCACGAAGGCCGTGGTGACCCTCTCCGAGATGGGCGGGGTGGATCCGGTGCAGGCCCCGCCGGCCGACGAGGTCCTGAAGCAGGACGGCTGATCCGGCCCACGACGACGGCGGCCCGCCTCCCCGCGGGGAGGCGGGCCGCCGTGTCTGCGCGGGTCAGCGCGTCAGCGGACCCTCGTCACCCAGCGGGGTGGACGGGTCCGAGATGGTGTCCGGCTCGGCACCGTGGCGGGCCGCCGAGGTGACGTTGTCGTTGTTGGACTCGGTCACGCGATCTTCGCGGGCGTCGTTCTTCTTGTCGTTGCCCTGCATGGCATCCTCCACCTTCGTCGTGGCCTTCTGCACCGGATCGGACTTCTTCACCTCAGCGAACTTCTGCTGGGCGGTCTCCTGGACCTGGCCGACCTTCTCCTGGGTCTTGGGGTCGTTCCAGAGCTTCTGGGCGTTCTGGGTCATCTTCTCGAGGTTCTTGCGGCCCTCGGCGGAGCCGAGCAGGTAGCCGAGTGCGGCGCCGAGGCCCAGGGTGATGAGGCGCATGGGTGGTCTCCTTCGTGTGTCGGGACCGCGCCGACCCTCTTGGACGGGCCGGGCGGCGCGCTGGCGCGCTGTCCTGGGATCACTCTGGTCACCGGAGCCCGCCGCGTCAACGGTTGAGGCGCACGGCCGTGCGAGGGTCGGCGGCGTTCGTCCCCGCCGTCCCGCCCCACGACGACGGCCGCCCACCCCGGAGGTGAGCGGCCGTCGTCGTGCCGGGGCCCGTGGGCCCACGGGGTCAGCCGAAGTGCTTCGGCAGGGTGGCCTCCCAGGCCTCGCGCAGCTCCGCGATCGGCAGGGTGAAGGCGTCCTGGACCTCGAGGGCCGCGGAGTCGGCGTCCACCACGCCGATGCGCACGGCCGCGTAGCCGCGGGCCGTGGTCATGTCCGTGAACCGGACCTCCTCGGTGCGGGGCACGGCCACGACGGCGCGCGCCTGCGTCTCGGAGAACAGTGCGGTGAACAGGTCCACGCCGGCGCGGCGCAGCACCTCGTCCAGCACCACGCGGGCGCCCACGCCGAAGCGCAGCACCATCTCGGACAGGGTGGCCGCGAGGCCGCCGCCGGAGACGTCGTGGGCGGCGTCGATCATGCCGTCCCGGGACATGTTGACCAGCAGCTCGCCGAGCAGGCGCTCCTTCTTCAGGTCGACCTTCGGGGGCAGGCCGCCGAGGTGGCCGCGCAGGCGCGCGAACTCGGAGCCGTCCAGCTCGTCCGCGGTCTCGCCCAGCAGGTAGATCGCCTGGCCGTCCGCGTCCGGGGCGAAGCCGGACGGGGTGCGGCGCAGGACGTCGTCGAGCTGGCCGAGCACCGCCACCGTGGGGGTGGGGTGGATCGGGGTGCTGCCCGTCTGGTTGTACAGGGACACGTTGCCGCCGGTCACCGGGATGCCGAGGGTCTGGCAGCCGTCCGCCAGGCCGCGCACGGCCTCCGCGAACTGCCACATCACGTCCGGGTCCTCGGGGGAGCCGAAGTTCAGGCAGTCGGAGACGGCCAGGGGCACGGCCCCGGCGGTGGTGACGTTGCGGTACGCCTCGGCCAGGGAGGCCTGCGCGCCCGTGTACGGGTCCAGGTAGGTGAACCGGTCGTTGCAGTCCGTGGCCAGGGCCACGCCTATGCCGGTCTCCTCGTCCACGCGCACCACACCCGCGTCGTCCGGGGCCGCCAGGGCGGTGTTGCCGCGGACGTAGCGGTCGTACTGGCGGGTGATCCAAGAGGTGTCCGCCAGGTTCGGGGAGCTCATCAGCTCCACGACGGCGGCGCGCAGCTCCTCGCCCGTGGCGGGCAGGTCCTGACCGGCCTCGGAGGAGCGGAACGTGTCCGCCTGGAGCTCGTCCTGCCAGGCCGGACGCGCGTACGGGCGCTCGTAGACCGGGCCGTCGTGGGCCACGGTGCGCGGGTCCACGTCGACGATGACCTCGCCGTCCCAGGTGATGATCAGGCGGCCGTCGCCGGTGACCTCGCCCAGCCAGGAGTACTCGACGTCCCACTTTGCCATGACGGCCTCGAACGCGGCGACGTTCTCCGGCGTCACCACGGCCATCATGCGCTCCTGCGACTCGGACATGAGGATCTCGCCCGGGGTCAGCGTGGAGTCGCGCAGCAGCACGTCGGTCAGCTCCACGCGCATGCCGCCCTCGCCGTTGGAGGCGAGCTCGGAGGTGGCGCAGGAGATGCCGGCGGCGCCGAGGTCCTGGATGCCCTCGACGAGGGAGTCGCGGAACAGCTCGAGGCAGCACTCGATGAGCACCTTCTCGGAGAAGGGGTCGCCGACCTGCACCGAGGGGCGCTTGGCGGGCTTGCCGTCGCCGTCGAAGGACTCGGAGGCCAGCACGGAGGCGCCGCCGATCCCGTCACCGCCGGTGCGGGCGCCGAACAGAACTACCTTGTTGCCCACGCCGGAGGCGTTGGCCAGACGCAGGTCCTCGTGCTTGAGCACGCCCACGGCGAGGGCGTTGACGAGCGGGTTGCCCTGGTAGATCGGGTCGAAGCGGGTCTCGCCGCCGATGTTCGGCAGGCCCAGGGAGTTGCCGTAGCCGCCGATGCCGGCCACCACGCCGTGGAACACGCGGGCGGTGTCCGGGTGGTCGATCGCGCCGAAGCGCAGCGGGTCCATCACGGCCACCGGGCGGGCGCCCATGGAGATGATGTCGCGCACGATGCCGCCGATGCCCGTGGCCGCGCCCTGATAGGGCTCCACGTAGGAGGGCGAGTTGTGGGACTCGACCTTGAACGTCACGGCCCAGCCGTCACCGAGGTCGGTCACGCCGGCGTTCTCGCCGATGCCCACCATCATGTGCTGCTTCATCTCGTCGGTGAGCTTCTCGCCGAACTGGCGCAGGTGCACCTTCGAGGACTTGTACGAGCAGTGCTCGGACCACATGACCGAGTACATGGCCAGCTCGGCGGCGGTGGGTCGGCGGCCGAGGATCTTCTTGATCTCGGCGTACTCGTTCTCCTTCAGGCCCAGCTCGGCCCAGGGCTGCTCGACGTCCGGCGTCGCCTGGGCGTCCGCGACCGTCTCGATGTTGAACTGCTGGCTCATGCATGGCCTCCACGGCTGGCGAGGGTGGTCAGGACGGAGGTGAAGAAGCCGAGGCCGTCCACGCCGGAGCGGGGGCCGGCGGCGGTGTCCGGGCCGAAGCCCGGCTCCACGGCGTGCTCCGGGTGCGGCATCAGACCGACGACGTTGCCGGCCGGGTTCGCGATGCCCGCGATGTCCCGGCGCGAGCCGTTCGGGTTCCAGCCCTGATAGCGGAACACCACGCGGCCCTCGGCCTCGAGGGCGTCGAGGGTCGTCTCGTCCGCCACGTACTGGCCGTCCTGGTTCTTCAGGGGCACGGTGATGGTCTGGCCCTGCTCGAAGTCGCGGGTCCACACGGTGTCCGTGCTCTCCACGACCAGCTCCTGGTCGCGGCAGATGAAGTGCAGGTGGTCGTTCTTGACCATCGAACCCGGCAGCAGATGCGACTCGGTGAGGATCTGGAAGCCGTTGCAGATGCCGAGCACCGGCAGGCCGTCCGCGTCGCCCTCGGGGCCGCCGGCCGCCGTCGCCACCGCGTCCATCATGGGGGCGAAGCGCGCGATCGCGCCGGCGCGCAGGTAGTCGCCGTAGGAGAAGCCGCCCGGGATCACGACGGCGTCCACGCCGGCGAGCGTCCGCTGCGGGTCCGCGTCGGCGTGCCACAGGGAGACGGGCTCGGCGCCGGCGAGGCGGACGGCGCGCAGCGCGTCCACGTCGTCCAGGGTGCCGGGGAAGGTGATGACGCCGATGCGCGCGCCGCTGAGCGGCGTCGTCGGCGTCGAGTAGTCGCCGATGAGGGGGAGCTCGGTCATCGGGCGCCCTCGGCCTCGTCCAGGACGGCCACGTTCACGACGTCCTCGATGACGGGGTTGGACAGCATCTCCTCGGCGGCCGTGCGCGCCTGGGCGAGGATCTCGTCGGTGACCTCGCCCTCCACGGTGAGCTCGAAGCGCTTGCCCTGGCGGACCTGGCTGAACTCGGTGAAGCCGAGGCGGGGCAGGGCCCCGTTGATCGCCTTGCCCTGCGGATCGAGGATCTCGGGCTTGGGCATGACGTCGACGACGATGATGGGCATGAACACGCTCCTGGGTGCGGGACGATGCCGCGGAGCAGGAGGGTGTGATGCCGTCTCACGCCCGGCCCGGGGCGCTCCGCGTGCTTGCCCGTCCAGTCTACTCGGCCGCCCGGACGCGGAATCGTGGGTGTGATGGGGGCGGCACGCGGCAGCCGGCCCGGCGTAGCCTGGCGGCATGAGACCTCAGCAGACCCGTGTGTCCCCGCTCGGCCGACGCCGGCCGATCAGCCCGCTCGGCCCCGCGCTGCTCGCCGCGGCGGCCGGCGTCGTGCTGACGGGAGTGCGCCGCATCAAGGCCCGCTCCGCCCGGCGTCGCGCGACCGGACGCCCGCGCCGGTGACCCGCCCCGAGCCCTGCCCCTGCGGGTCCGGAGCCGGGCTCGCGGCGTGCTGCGGTCGCCTGCACGCGCGTTTCGCCCGGGACGGCGCCCTGACCGCGCCCACCGCCGAGGCGCTCATGCGCTCCCGGTACACGGCGTTCGCGCGGCTGGGCGAGGCCGGGCCGGCAGAGGCGCAGGCGATGGCCGACTACCTCGCCGCGACCTGGGTTCCCGAGCACCGGCCCACCGCGGCCGAGCTGCTGCCGGCCGCGGGGGAACAGGCGCCGCGGTTCACCCGCCTGGCGGTGCTGGACGTGCGGGACGGCGGGCCGTTCCAGGACGCCGGGACCGTGGAGTTCGTGGCCGTCGGCACGGGGGCCGAGGGGCGGTTCCGACTCCATGAGGTCAGCCGGTTCCGCCGTGAGGACGGGGTCTGGCGCTACGTGGACGGCGACGTGCGCTGAGGCCGGGGCGGCGCGTCGGACGGCGGCCGGCGCTGCCGCGTCAGAAGGCGGAGAAGATCCCGGCGCCCACGCTGAGGACCAGACCCAGGATGGCGATCCACGCCACCAGGGTGACGATCGGGCGGGGGCGACGCGGGGCGTCGTCGTGCCAGTCCACGCCCTCCAGCTCCGGAGGGGTGCGCAGCTCTCGATCCATGGCCCCAGCCTCTCATGCCCCACGCCGCCCCGGGCCCAACGCGGGTTGACTTGTCACGGGTGCTGGGCGCCTGGACCCGCGACAACTCAACCCGCGTTGCCGTCCGGGGTGAACAGGTCCTCGATCCGCCGCCCGAACACGGCCGCGAGGCGGAAGGCGAGCGGGAGCGAGGGGTCGTAGCGGCCCTTCTCGAGGGAGATGACGGTCTGCCGGGAGACGCCGAGCTCGTCGGCGAGCCGCTGCTGCGACCAGCCGAGGCGGGCACGCTCGTCGGGGATGGTGTTCTCCACGGCTCAGCCCCGGCGCTTCTGGAGCGCGTAGCGGACGGCCACCGAGGCGCCCGCGAAGAGGAGCAGCCCGGCGCCCACGAGGGGGAGGCTGGGCTGCCACCCCGCCAGGGCGACGACGAACGTGCCCAGGCCCAGCACCACGAGCAGGTCGCCGAACGCGCCGGACTGCGCCTTCTCGAGCCACCGGCCTTCGATGGTCTCCTCGGTGTCCCGGACGGCGCCGCGCAGGGTGGTGCGGTCCACGAGGAACAGCCAGGCGAGGGCTGCGCCGACCGGGAGCGCCGACGCCGCCATGACCGCGCCCGTGACCGCCGGGAAGCGGGGACCGGCGTCGCCCTGGCTCGAGGCCAGACCGTAGGACGCGGCCCCGATCAGCAGGGCGATGACGACGCCGGCCACGAGGCTGACGAGGATCAGTCGCCCGGACCCGCCGCCCAGACGGGCGGAGCGGCCCCAGCGGGGGCGGCGGTCGCGGGCGAGGTCGGTGGTGGTGTGCGGCGTGGTGGCCATGGCGGTCCCTCCGGGGCGGGGCCGGGGTTTGTCCCCGTCGTGTGAAGCAAGCTTGACAGTAAAGAGAGTTTGACGTCAAGTCTGCTTGACGGTGGCCCGACAGGGCGGCGGCGGAGCTGGGCCTCGCCATGGACGCCTCCACCGCCGCCCACGATGCTGGCCGCATGGCCTTCGAGGTGCACCCGCTCACCGCCGACCGCTTCGACGACTTCGCGCACGTCGTCAACCCGAACCGCCGCGCCACGCACTGCTGGTGCCTGTCCCCCCGGCTCTCAGCGCCGCAGAGGCACGCGCCCGGCGACCCCCGCGAGGACACCATGCGGGCGCTCGCTGCGGGGGAGCCTGCGCCCGGCGTCGTCGGTACTCGGACGGCGAGCCCGTCGCGTGGTGCAGCATCAGCCCGCGCAGCGCGATCCCGCGGCTCGTGATGCGACACATCCGCGGGTGACCCGGCCCTCCGCCGTCCGTCCGCCCGTCCGGCCAACGCGGGTTGACTTGTCGCGGGTCTGGGCGGTGAATACCCGTGACAAGTCAACCCGCCTTGCCCGGGGTGCCGCGCCCTTGGCTCGCGTGGAGTCGTCCCCGCCCGCCCCGGCCCGTTCCTGAGGAGCCGCCATGTCCCTCCGTCTCTCTCACACCACGTGGGACGCGCTGGACCCCCACGCCATCGCCGAGTTCTGGCGCGCGCTGCTCGGCTGGGAGGTCGACGAGCCTCACCTCTACCGCCCGGGGTCGGACGAGTGCTCACTCGTCGGCCCTGACGGGCAGGTCGTCCTCTTCTTCCGCGTCCCGGACGCCAAGCGCGTGAAGAACCGCGCCCACATGGACCTGCGCGCGGCCGCCGGCTCGACGCGCGACGCCGAGATCGAGCGGGCGCTCGCCCTCGGCGCCGCGATGGTCGACGACCGCCGCGTCGACCTCGGCTGGGCCGTCCTCGCCGACCCCGAGGGCAACGAGTTCTGCATCCTCGACGGCTGAGCCGACCCCACGACGGCCCGGCGTCTCCGCGGGGGAGTCGCCGGGCCGTCGGGGCGGACCGGGTACCGGGTGCCCGGGCCGTCCGCGGCGGCGGTGGTGTGGCGGGAGTGGTTCGTGGTCATGGGGCCCTCCTGTGGTCGATGCCCTGGGCCGGTGGCCCGGCCCGCCTCGGAGGCTCTGTGGGGGCCGTCCGACCGGACGTTGTGAAGCAAGCTTGACAGTCAAGTGACCTTGTCGTCAAGGGAGCTTGACTCCGGGGCCCGCGCGAACTCCTCCCACGTCGTGGGCGGGGTCAGCCCGAGCCAGGCAGGCTCGAGACGGAACCCGAGGGCCGCGTTCATCCGCAGGGACGCCGCGTTGGACTCGGCGCCGCCGGTTCCCCACTCGCGCCCACCGCGGGCATGGGTCGCCAGGACGGTCGCCGCCTTGACGGCCTTCGCCACGCCACGGTTCTCGTGCTCGGCCGCGACCGCGGTGCGGTCGACCTCCTACCGGGCAGGGGAGCGGAACGTCAGGGTGAATCCGATGAGCACGCCTCCCTCGAAGGCCCCCACGGCGAGCCCCTCTGGGGTGGACAGTCGGGCCTCGAGGTCGTCCGGCAGCGGCTCGTGACGGGAGCCGTCGGTGTGCGGGAATCGGGGAGCCGCTTCCTCGTCGAGGGCGCGCAGGGCAGGCAGGTCGACGGCGGTCAGTCTCCGCACCTCGATTCCCCGCGCTTCGGCCGCCGCGATGTGGCCACGGTAGGGCGCCAGGTCGGCGTCGTCGTCGAGGTGGAGGCGCGCGCCCCAGGAGCGGGAGCGCACGCTCCACCCGGCGTCGAGCAGCGCGGCGGCCTCGGCCGAGTCTTCGCGGTGCACGCGGGCGTCCGCCCGTGGGTCGGTCACGGGGGTGAGCATCGAGCACGGGATGTGCCCGGAGACGGCCTCGTCCGGATAGACGTGCGGGAACTCGGCCGAGTGGGGATCGGAGGGGTCTCCCGGCTCGCGCCGCACCCGCAGGCCGGCCCCCGCCAGTTCGTCCTCGTCCAGGCCGACGACGAACGCGTCGGGCCGGTCTGGGTAGATCGCCGCGCCGACCATTCCCACCTGGGCGGCGTCGTCGGAGGCGTGGAGGAAGCCGACGTCGTCGATCGAGGCGCCGCGCGTCGACGCCGTGTAGCGGCCGGTGCGACGCGCGGCGGCCCAGTCCTCCGGGAGGGTGATGTGCAGGATCATGGCGCGAGGCTATCGGCCTCGGCGTCGACGCCACCCCTCCGGCTGCCCATCGCGGGTTGAGTTATCGGGGGTGTGGGGCGGCGGCACCCGCGACAACCCAACCAGCGTTGCAGGGCCGCCCCGGGGCGTGACGACGGCCCGGCGTCTCCGCGGGGGAGTCGCCGGGCCGTCGGGGGCGGACCGGGTTCCGGGTGCCCGGGCCGTCAGTCCTCCAGGAAGGCCTCGATGTCCGGGGTCACCGCGCGGGAGTCGATCAGCTGACGCTCGATCGCGTCGTGGGTGATGCGGTTGGCCTCGCGCACGGCATCGGTGCGCATCGAGATCTTGATGTCGCCCTTGTGCGTCGGGGCCCCGGCCACCTGGACCGGCTGGGTCTCGAGCGGCAGCGGGACGGCGTCGCACAGTGACTTCTCGGCCGGCTGGGCGCCGGTCAGGAAGTAGTCACGGATGGGCGTGTCCACGCACTCGGTGCCGTACGGGAACAGGCCGTGGGTGCCCTCGTTGTCCACGGAGATGAGGGACGTGTTGCGCAGCACGCCGGCGGCACGGTGGCCGCCCTCGTACGGGGTCGCCGCGTCCAGCTCGGACTGCACGATCACGGTGTTCGGGGCGCCCTTGCCGCCGGGCTGGGAGGGCATGGAGGTCTGGGCGGGCCAGTACATGCACTCCGACGGGCCCATCAGCACACCGATCCACGGGGCCTTGCGGCCGAGGTCGTCCACCCACGAGGTCCAGTAGCCCTGCGAGGTGTTCCACTGGCCGTCCTGGCACCGGATCGCCGAGAACGCGCCCTCGAAGGTGACGGCGTCTCCGGCCTGGGTGGCGGCGACGAGCTGCTCGCGCTCGCCCACGGTCTCCAGGCCGCGGGCGGCGAAGCGGTCGAAGGAGTCACGCTCCTCGGCCGGCAGCGACGCACGGGCCTCGGCCAGGATGCGCTCGATCTGGGTGCGCTGCCCCGCGGGGTCCGTGGCCGCGGCCTCGGACTCCATGATGCGGATGTAGGCGGCGATGACGGACCCGGCGTCGAGGTACTGGGACGTGTCGTACATGGCCGGCAGCAGGAACGAGCCGGCGACGATCATGCCGAGCTGGGTGCGGGTGCCGCCCACGTCCTCCCAGCGCTCCCGGATCTGCATCGGGTCGTCCCCGAGGTCGAAGATCTCGTCGTGCCGGGCCACGTAGGGGAGCATCGCGTCCTGGAACTGGCGGTCGCGGGAGCGCGGCTGCAGGTCCCAGGTGGTCTGGAGCCCGTCGCGGGAGATGTCCACGGCGGAGTCCAGCAGGAACCGGTGCGTGTGCTGGGGGAAGACGCGCTGGTACCAGCTGCCCAGCCAGGTGCCGTACGAGTAGCCGATGTAGGAGGTCTTCTCCTCGCCCAGGACGGCGCGGATGAAGTCCATGTCGTACACGGTCTGCTCGGTGGTGATGTACGGGGTGAGCTCGTTCTCGAGGCACGCGTCGACCTGGGCCTTCGTGTCCTGCCACACGTCGTGCTCGGGGTTCGGCGTGTAGGTGCACTCCAGGGCGGTGGACTGGCCCACGCCGCGGGGGTCGAAGCCGATGAAGTCGTACTGCTCGGCGAGCTCCGGGGCGCGCTCGGCCATGGCGGGGCCCCAGGGCAGGCCGGAGCCGCCCGGGCCGCCGGGGTTCACCAGTGCGATGCCCTGGCGCTCCGGGTTGCCCTTCGAGGTCTCGGTCTTGGCCACGCGCAGGGTGATGGTGTGGCCGTCCTCGGGGTTCTTCCAGTCCCGCGGCACCGTGACGTCGGCGCACGCGGTGCCGGGGATCGCGTTGAACCGGGCGTTGAGGCGCTCGCTGCCGAAGTCGCAGGCCTCCCAGTCCAGCGTCTGGCCCACGAGGTGCGGCGCGAGCGCGGCGGCGTCGTTGACCTTGTTGCCCCGCGTGGCGGAGAGGTCGTTGGAGCGGGCCTGACCCTGCGATGCGGACCCGTTGCCGTTGCCGTTGCCGTTGCCGGGCGCGGAGAGCGCGGGGGCGGCGGCCGTGACGGCGAGCGAGACGGCCGCGACGGCGGCGGCGAGCGTGGTGCGGCGGCGAGCTGGAACGGTTCTGGTCACGTCAGGTCCTCGAGTCGTTCGGTGCGGAGAGGGCCGGGGCGGTCACCGGATGACGCGAGTGATGCGCCTCACAGCCTGTAGAGCGGCCATCCTAATCATGGACGTGCGCTGGAAGTCCACTCGGCGGCCGGCCCGGTCCCGGGGGCCGCCCCCGCGGCTGCGTCCAGCACCGCCAGCAGCCGCACCCGCAGCGCCTGGCCCCGCGCGGCGAACTCGCGCTGTCGCCGCGCGTACTCGGCACGCCCGGCCGGCTCCTCGATCCGCACGGCCGCGTAGCCGCCGCGCCCGTCGGAGAGGTCGTCCACCCCGGTCAGGTCGTACGGCGAGGCCTCCATGTCCAGCCTGCGGATGTCCCACGCGAGGTCGAAGCAGTCCGCGAGCAGGTCCGAGTCGACCACCGGCACCAGCTTGTACGCCCACTTGTACAGGTCCATCCCCGCGTGCAGGCAGCCGGGCTGCTCCATCTCCCGCATCCCGGCGCGCGTGGGCAGGACGCCGTCGTCGCCCTCGTTGCGGTCGCGGGCCTCGGGCGCGAAGAACCGGAACGCGTCGAAGTGCGTGCACCGGATCCGCGAGCCCTCCACCACCGCGTCCGTCCCCTCGGCCCCGAGCCGCAGCGGCAGCTGGGAGTGCCGCACCCCGTGCACGTCCGAGCGGTATGCCATCGCCCACTCGTGCAGCCCGAAGCAGCCCAGGCG
The DNA here is from genome assembly GCF_027158145.1 of Micrococcus sp. H39-S4. Taxonomy (NCBI): domain Bacteria; kingdom Bacillati; phylum Actinomycetota; class Actinomycetes; order Micrococcales; family Micrococcaceae; genus Micrococcus; species Micrococcus sp. H39-S4. Next base: position 18,758 of record NZ_JAPVLT010000003.1, on the reverse strand, counting down.
CGGCGTCCGCTCCGCCGTGCGCGCGAGCAGGTCCCGCGTGAACGCCACCCCCGACGCGCGGTCGGCCAGCACCGCCGCCACGTCCACCAGCCAGCCGCCCACCGGGCGGCCGTCGACGACGGCGCCCGCCACCTCACCGGCCTCGACGCGCCGGTAGTGCTTCCACTCGCCCCGTGGGGTCGTGCCCAGCTCGGCCGCCTCGGCGCGGGCCGCGGCGCCGTCGTCGTCCGCGAGGAGGACCCCCGGCCCGGGGTGCCAGCGCTGCAGCGCGGCGGGGGAGTGCGTGTAGTAGCCGAAGAGGAAGTCCTGCACCGGGTGCTTCTCACCGCGCATCCGCAGGGCCACCAGCGGGTCCGTGCGTCGGGCGATGCGCTCGCGGTGCGCCCGCGCGTGGGCCCGCCACACGTCGGCGGGCAGGGCGACGACGGCGGTCGGCGGGGACGCGGAGGCGGTGCGTGGCTCGGGCATGGCCCCACCATCCTCCCCCGTGGCGCCCCTCGGGAGCGAGCGGGCCCACGTGATGCCGACGCGGGGAGCGCGCCCCGGCGGCCCCTATTCGACGGTCCTGGACGTTGCCTGACAAAGATCTGGTCAAACGCCCTACCGGACGGTAGATTGCATGTGTCTCGCTGTGGCGCTCATCACATGGGTGTCGATCTCCCCGTCCCCCGGCGCCATCCCCGCCGGCGTGCCACGGGCGAGAGCTGGGCGGACCTTGATGAGAAAGGCGGAGGCAATGCCTCAGAACCCCACCCCTGCCCGGCGCCGCCGGGCCCTGGCCGCGGCCGTCGCCGGCGCGAGCCTCGTGGCCGCTCCCGCGCTCGCGGTGTCGGCCACCGCCGTCGAACTGCCCGACGGCAGCACCGTCTCCAGCCCGCAGGGCGAGGTGCAGGTCCAGCAGCAGTTCGAGGACGGCCGCTACTTCGTGGTCCTGAAGGACCAGCCGTCGGTGACCGCCCCCGAGGCCGGCGCCGTTCCGGGCGCGGCCCCGAAGGCGAAGTTCGACCCCTCGCACCCGCGCGTGAAGAACTACGAGGCCAAGCTCCAGCGCCAGCAGGCGAAGGTCGCGAAGGCCCACGGCGCCAAGGCCGAGATCTCCTTCCAGCGGGCCGTGAACGCGTTCGTCGCCGAGCTGACCGCCGAGGAGGCCCAGGCGATCGCGAAGGACCCGGCCGTGCTCGGCGTCGCACCGGACGAGCAGGTGGCCCCGGACTACAGCTCCACCGAGTTCCTCGGCCTGCCCGGCAAGAAGGGCACCTGGAAGTCCGTGTACGGCAAGGCCGAGAACGCGGGCAAGGGCGTGGTGGTCGGCGTCATCGACTCCGGCATCCACCCGGACAACCCGTTCATCGACGGCCAGCCCGTCCAGCCGCTCAAGGGCAAGGCCAAGGTCGGCGTGCCGTACCGCACCGCGGACGGCCAGATCGCCGTGCTCAAGGCGGACGGCACCACCGCCACGGCCGAGTGCGAGACCGGCCCGGACTTCCCGGCCTCGTCGTGCGACTCCAAGCTGATCGGCGCCTACGCCTTCTCCGACGACTTCGAGCGCTTCGTCCCGGTGGACGAGCGGGCCCCGGAGGAGCGCATCTCCCCGCTCGGCGTGTTCTCCCACGGCACCCACGTGGCCACCACCATCCTCGGCAACACCGGGGTGGAGCAGACCATCGACGGCGACTCCTTCGGCGAGGGCGCGGGCGTGGCCCCCGCCGCGAACCTGATCTCCTACAAGATCTGCTGGGAGGACACCGACCCGGACACCGGCGGCTGCTACACCTCCGCCTCCGTGGCCGCCGTCGAGCAGGCCATCGAGAACAACGTGGACGTGCTGAACTACTCGATCTCCGGCTCCAACACCTCGATCGTGGACCCGGTGGCCATGGCCTTCAAGTCCGCCGCCGAGGCCGGCATCTTCGTGGCCGCCTCCGGCGGCAACTCCGGCCCCGGCCCGAACACCGTGAACCACGGCTCCCCGTGGCTGACCACCGTGGCCGCGGAGACGTTCTCCAACGAGCTCACCGCCACCGTGCAGTTCTCCGACGGCACGCAGCTCCGCGGTGCCTCCTCGGCCCGCACCGGCGTGGGCCCGGCCGAGGTCATCCATGCGTCCGAGGTCGCCGCCGGCGACGCCGAGGCCGCGCGTCTCTGCCTGCCCGGCGGGCTCACCGAGGAGGCCGCCGGCAAGATCGTGCTCTGCGAGCGCGGCGGGAACGCCCGCACCGAGAAGTCGCAGGTGGTGGAGGAGGCCGGCGGCGTCGGCATGATCCTCGTGAACACCCCGTCCGGCTCGCTGGACGCGGACATCCACGCGGTGCCGACCGTGCACATGAACGACAACGGCGTGATCGAGAAGGTGAAGTCCTCCGACCTCACCGCCACGATCGTCCCGGGCGACACCACCGGCCTGCCGGAGGACCCGCTGCCCCAGATCGCCGGCTTCTCCTCCCGCGGGCCGGCCAACGCCGTGAACCAGGAGCTCCTGAAGCCCGACCTCGCCGCCCCCGGTGTGAACGTGATCGCCGGCGTCTCCCCGCTGGACCCCGACTACCACGGCAACACGTTCGGCCTGATGTCCGGCACGTCCATGGCCTCGCCGAACCTGGCCGGCATGGCCACGCTGCTGATCGGCAAGTACCCGGCCTGGTCCCCGATGGCCGTGAAGTCCGCCCTCATGACCACCGCCGGCGACGTGTACAACGCCGACGGCACCGTGAACACGGACAACTTCGCCACGGGTGCCGGCTCCGCCGATCCGGCCGCCGCCGCCCGTCCGGGCCTGGTCTACGACTCCGGCAAGGAGCAGTGGGACGCGCTGCTGCGCGGCGACATCGCCGGCCGTGACGTGAACGTCCCGTCCCTGGCGATCCCCGACGTCGTCGGCTCGGCCACCGTGACCCGCACCGTGACCGCCCTGGAGAACGGCCGCTGGCGGTTCTCTGCGAACGTGCCCGGCTTCGAGGTGACCGCCTCCCCGGCCGTGCTGGACCTGAAGGCCGGCCAGTCCGCCGACGTCGAGCTGACCGTCACCCGCACCGACGCCGCCGTGAACACCTGGACCCACGGCTCCATGTCCTGGACCACCGCCAAGGGCAAGGCCGTCCCGGAGGTGACCTCCCCGGTCACCGTGAAGGCGAAGTCCGCGACCGTCACCTCCGCCGTCGAGGGCTCCGGCGCCACCGGCTCCGCCGACGTGGAGATCACCCCCGGCGTGACCGGTGAGCTGACCCCGCAGGTCCTGGGCCTGGGCAAGGTGGACTCCACCGTGGCCGCCGCCACCGCGAGCAACTCGCTCGAGTCCAGCGCACTGGCCGTGTCCACGGTGACCGTGGAGGAGGGCACCCAGTCCCTGGTGGCCTCGATCAACGCGGGCGCCGCCGGCGCCGACTGGGACCTGTACGTGATCACCCCCGAGGGCAAGCAGTTCTCCCGGGCGACCGCGGACGAGTCCGAGACGCTGACGATCGCCGACCCCGCCCCGGGCGCCTACACCGTGGTCGGCCACCTGTACGCGGCCAACGGCGGCAAGGACACCGGCACCCTCGAGACGCTCAAGCTGCGCGAGGACGCGGGCAACCTCACGGTCTCCCCGAACCCGGTGCCCGTGACCTCGGGCAAGGCCACCGAGGCGACCCTCTCCTGGTCCGGCCTGACCTCGGGCACCTGGAAGGGCCTCGTCACCTGGGACGCGGGCATCACGACCGACGTGACCGTCCAGGTCCCGTGACCGCCGACCCCCTCCGTCCTCGCTGACGGAACGGGAGGAACCGCCCGCACGACGCCGGCCCCGCACCTTCACGCTGAAGGTGCGGGGCCGGCGTCGTTGGTGGGTGGGGCAGCGGCGGGTGCGGCGTCAGCGGCCGGTGCCGCCGTAGACCGTGGCCTCCTCCTCGGCGTCGAGGCCGAAGGCGGCGTGCACGGCGCGGACGGCGTCGTCGAGCTTGTCCTCGGCGGTGACCACGGAGATGCGGATCTCCGAAGTGGAGATGAGGTCCACGTTCACGCCGGCGTCGGCGAGCGCCTTGAAGAAGGTGGCGGAGACGCCCGGGTTGGAGCGCATGCCCGCGCCGATCAGCGAGAGCTTGCCGATCTCCGGGTCCGAGACGATGTCCTGGAAGCCGATCCGGTCCTGGGCGGCGCGCAGGGCGGCCATGGCGTCCTTGCCCTCCACGATCGGCAGGGTGAAGGAGATGTCCGTGCGACCCGAGCCCTCGCGGGAGATGTTCTGCACGATCATGTCGATGTTCACGTTGGACACGGCGATCACGCGGAAGATCTCGGCGGCCTTGCCGGGCACGTCGGGGACGCCGACGATCGTGACCTTGCCCTCGGAGCGGTCGTGGGCGACGCCGGAGACGATGGGCTGTTCCATGGGAGCGCCTTCCTGAAGGGTGATGGTGTCGTTCGGGTCGGGCAGGATCCAGGTGCCCTCGTGGTCGGAGAAGGAGGAGCGCACGTGCAGCGGCACGCCGAAGCGGCGCGCGTACTCCACGGAGCGCAGGTGCAGCACCTTGGATCCGGAGGCCGCCATCTCGAGGGTCTCCTCGGAGGAGAGCTCGGTGAGCTTGCGGGCGGTCGGCACGACGCGCGGGTCGGCCGAGTAGACGCCGTCCACGTCCGTGTAGATCTCGCACACGTCCGCGCCGAGCGCGGCGGCGAGGGCGACGGCCGTGGTGTCCGAGCCGCCGCGGCCCATGGTGGTGATGTCCTTGGACTCGGGGCTCATGCCCTGGAACCCGGCCACGATGGCCACGCGGCCGGCGTCGAGGGCCTCCTGCACGCGGTGGGGGTTGACCTTGACGATCCGGGCCCGGCCGTACGAGGTGTCCGTCAGCATGCCGGCCTGGGAGCCGGTGTAGGAGCGGGCCTCGACGCCCTCGGCGTGGATCGCCATCGCCAGCAGGGACATGGAGATGCGCTCGCCGGCCGAGAGCAGGATGTCCATCTCGCGTGCGGGCGCGTCCTGCGTGAGCTCGGCGGCGAGGTCGAGCAGCTCGTCCGTGGTGTCGCCCATGGCTGAGACCACGACGCACACGCGGTTCCCGGCCCGGACCGTGTCCGCGACGCGGCGGGCCACGCGCTGGATGCCGGCGGCGTCGGCCACGGAGGAGCCGCCGAACTTCTGGACGATGAGACTCATGGGTCGCTCCGGACGGGATCGAGGGTCGGTTCGGGCCAAGTCTAGGGGCGCGCACCCGCGCGAGTCCGCCAGGTGAACCCCTGTTCCGGATGCTGGACCCGGCGCCCGCGGCCGGTCAGGACGACGGCGCCCGCGGCCCCGCCTGCGACCCCGCCTGCGACCCCGGTCGGGCTCGGATCGGCGCCGGGATCATCCCCCGGGTGGATCCGCGTCCGTGCACGGCCCGGCAAGGATGGGGCCATGACCGCTCCAGCACCCCCGCCCGCCGCACCCGTCCTGGGGGCGGCCGCCCACGACGGGATCGTGGCCCACGGCCTCGCCCGCTCGTTCGGCGCCGTCCATGCGGTGCGGGACGTCTCCCTCACCGTGCCCGCCGGCTCCGTGACGGCCCTCGTCGGCCCGAACGGCTCGGGCAAGACCACGCTCCTGCTCATCTTGGCCACCCTGCTGCGCCCGGACGCCGGCGCCGTGTCCGTGGCCGGGGTGGACGCGGTGCGCGAGCCCGTCGAGGCCCGGCGGCGGCTCGGCTGGATGCCCGACACCCTGGGCGTGTGGGAGGAGCTGACCTGCCACGACATCCTCGCCAGCCTGGGCCGGCTCTACGGCATGGGGAAGGCGGAGGCGTCCGCGCGCGCGGACGAGCAGCTCGAGTGGGTCGAGCTCACGGAGTTCGCCCACCGGCCCGCCCGCGTGCTCTCCCGCGGCCAGCAGCAGCGCCTGTCCCTGGCTCGGGCCACCGTGCACCGGCCCTCCGTCCTGCTCCTGGACGAACCCGCCAACGGCCTCGACCCGGCCGCCCGCATCCGGCTGCGGGACGACCTGCGCGCCATGGCGGCAGCCGGCACCGCCGTGCTCGTCTCCTCCCACGTGCTCGCCGAGCTCGAGGAGATGTCCGACCGCGCCGTGTTCCTCCGTGAGGGCGCCACGGTGGCCACCCAGGAGTTCCGCGCCGCCGACGACCTCGCCCGCCCCTACCGGATCGCCGGGCCCGACCCGACGGCCCGGGACACCCTCGTCCGCGCCCTCGAGACCCGCGGCCTGACCGTCACCGCGGCCACCGGCGCCGGCGCGGGCCAGCGCCGGGACGGCGTCGTGGTGCAGCTGCGGGGTGAGGCCGCCGCGGCCGCGCTGCTCGCGGACCTCGTGCGCGAGGGTGTGCTCGTCAGCCACTTCGCCCCGGAGGGCTCCCGCCTCGAGAACGCCTACCTGGGCCTCCATCTGGAGGGCCCCCGCACCGAAGGAGACCGGCCGTGAGCACCGCCGTCGCGACCTCGATCCATGACCGCCGCCCGCCGCAGCCGCAGCCGGGGGGACGCCTCGGCGCGGCCCAGGCCGTGGCCACCGTGGTGGGCATGGAACTGCGTCAGCGGCTGCGCTCGCGCGGCTGGTACGTGCTGTTGGGCGTCTTCTTCGTGGTGGTGGGGGCGGTGACCCTCGGCGCCCTCGGGCTGCGCGGCCTGGGCGTGGCGGAGATGGAGGCGTCCGGCCTGGAGCCGGAGCTGGCGGAGCAGCAGATGCGCGCCCTGGGGCGGACGCTCTTCGACGGCGTCCTGCTCTTCGTCCTCACCCTCTCGCTGCTGGTCTCGCCCGCCCTGGCGGCCAACGCGATCTCGGGCGACCGTGCCGGCGGCACGTTGGCCATCACCCAGGTCACGCTGCTGCGGACCGGGCACCTGATGGCGGGCAAGTGGCTGGCCGCGTGGATCGCCTCCGCCGCGTTCCTCGCGGCCGCGCTGCCGTGGCTCGCGGTCGCGGCCGTGGTGGGGCGCGTGTCCCCGTGGGCCGTGCTGGTGGGGCTCGTGATGATCCTCGTGGAGTTCGGCATGATCGCGGGGATCGGCGTGGCCGTCTCGGCGATCGCCGGGCGCACGCTGTTCGCCGTCGTGGTGACGTACCTGATCGTGGCGGCGCTGACGATCGGCACCCTGGTGGCCTTCGGGCTGTCCCTGCAGTTCCTGCAGACCGAGGTGCGGGCCAACGACGCCGAGTACGGCTCCATGACGGCGGAGCCGTTCACCGAGGCGGAGCTCGAGAAGATGACCCCGGAGGAGGCGGAGCAGGCCTGGGCCGAGTGGGAGGCGGCGCACCCGGAGCTGTACGACGGGATCGCCGACCGGTGCGTCGGCCCGGTGACCACCCGGACGATCCCCGACCCGCGGCGCAGCGGATGGCTGCTCGCGGCGAACCCGTACGCCGTGCTCGCGGATGCCTCCCCCTGGGAGGGTGGGCTCGTCGAGGACGGGACCCGGGCGGAGCCCGGGCCGCTCAACCTGCTGTCCGTGGGGCTGCGCTGGACCCAGCGAGACCCCGTCCGGGACGTCGAGTGCCTCGACGGCGAGCTGCGCGGTCTCGACAGCACCGGCGTGCCGGATCGGCAGGGCACCTGGCCGGTGTGGCCGCTCGGTCTGGCGATGCAGGGTGTGCTGGTGGCCGGGCTGGGCTGGTGGGGCCACCGTCGCCTGGACACCCCGGCCGGGCGGCTGCCCGCCGGCACGCGCGTGGCCTGAGCCGGGCCGGCGTCGGGCGGGGCCTGCTCGACGCCGGCCGGTGTCAGCCGCTGATCAGACGACGTCCCTCGAAGGCGCGGCCGAGGGTGACCTCGTCCGCGTACTCGAGGTCCCCGCCGACGGGCAGACCGGAGGCCAGGCGCGTGACGCGGATGCCCGTGGCGCCGAGGAGCCGGCCGAGGTAGGTGGCCGTGGCCTCGCCCTCGAGGTTGGGATCCGTGGCGAGGATGACCTCCTGCACGGCCTCGTCCTGCAGCCGGGTGAGCAGCTCGCGGACGTGCAGCTGCTCGGGGCCGATGCCGGCGATCGGATTGATGGCGCCGCCGAGCACGTGGTAGCGGCCCTGGAAGGCGCGGGTGCGCTCCATGGCCATGACGTCCTGCGACTCCTCGACCACGCAGATCTGGGAGCGGTCCCGGCGCTCATCCCGGCAGAGCGAGCACACCTCGTCCTCGGACACGTTGAAGCAGACCGAGCACAGCCGCACCCTGTCCTTGACCGTGCGGATGGCGTCCGCCAGCCGCAGCATGTCCTCCCGGTCCGCCTCCAGCATGTGGAAGGCGATGCGCTGGGCGGACTTCGGCCCGATGCCCGGCAGGCGGCCGAGCTCGTCGATCAGGTCCTGCACCGCGCCCTGGTACATCCGTCTCCCTCGTCCGATGGTGCGTCTCGTGGTCCGTGCGCCCCGACGCGGCGCCGTGGTCCGGCGCCGCGTCCATCATGCCCGCGGCCCCGGACGGCGTACGGGCGCGTTCGCCTCAGGCGTCGTTGGGGCGTTCCTCGAGCAGACGGCCGCCGAGCACCCGTTCGACGACGGCTCGGCCCACGAGGCCCGAGTCCTCGAGCGGGACGTCGTCGTCGCTGGCGACCTCGTCCTCCCACCCCACCCCGGACGTCGCCGGGGCGGCGGGGCCGGTGTCGGCGGGCCGGGCCGGGCCGCGACCCTGGGCGGCCTCGCGGGCGGCGCGGATGGCCGCGGCCCGCGCGTCCAACGAGGGCGGCGCCGAGGCTCCCCCGGCAGGCTCGACGTCGGCGGGGCGCGCCCCGAGCGAGGCCGCGCTCGGCCGACCCCCGGCGGGGGAGCCCGGCGTGGCGTCCGGGCCGGGGCCGCCGGGAGCGCCGGGGCCGCCGCCCGTCCCGCTGCCGCCGCCCGAGCCCGCGTTCACCGGAGGCTCGAGGGGCCCTCCGGCCCGGAGCCGCTCCATGAGCCGCGGGTACATGCTCGCCGGGTGGCCCGAGCCCGGGAAGTCCGAACCGGTCGGGCCGGCAGCCGCACGCGGCGTGGCGTCCGCGTCGTCGGCGGGCACGCCCGGATCGGGGGTCTCGTCGGCCGTGGGCGCGCCCGTTGGGCGCCGCTGCTCGTCCGAGGACGGGCCGGCGCCCGAGGCGGCCGGGTGGAGATCGCGTCGCTCCGTGGCCGCCGCGTCGTCATCCGGGGCGGGTGACGGCGTGGCAGGCCGGGCGGAGTCACCGTCCGCGGCTCCGCCCGCGCCGTCGTCGAAGCCGGCGGGACGGGTCGCGCCGAAGCGCTTCGCGAACTCCGCGCGCAGCTCCGCCTCCGGACGGGCGAACACGGGGATCGAGTGCTCCTCCTCGCGGACCAGCGGCCCCGGGTCGTAGGCCCGACGGACCTCCTCGGCGCTCGGCTCGCTCTCGTCGGGGGCCGGGGCGTCGGGCCGGACCGGGGAGTCCTGGCCGGCGTCCGGCGCGGCGCCGCCGGGGGCCGGGGCGGCCTGCGGCGGCGCCCCCCAGTCCTCGACCGACGGCACGGGGCCGTCCCAGCCGGCGGCGCCGACGGGCCGCTCCTCGGCGTCGCGGGCCGGCGGGGTCCAGCCCTCGGGGCCGGCCGAGTCGTCCTGCTCCGCGTCCGGGTCGAACGCGGGCAGCGAGTCCCACGGGTCCTCCTCGGGCGGGGGAGCGTCGTCCCAGGCGGGCGGCTCCTCGTCCGGGCCGCCCCAGCCGTCCGCCGGCGGGGCGGGGGCGGGCGTCGTCGGCGACGTCGGCGCCGGCCCCCAGGAGGTGGCGGGGGCCGCGGGCGTCCAGGCGGGGGACGGCTGCGGCGTCTGACGCTGCTGCGTGGCCCGGGGCGGAGCCGCCGGCAGTGCCGGGTCGTCCTCCGCGGTGGAGGGTGCGGCGGAGCGCGGCGGGGCGGGGCGGGAGGACTCCGGCTCGCGCGGGGCCTGCCCCGGTGCCGGAGCGGGTCGGTTCGGCTGCGCCGCCGCCGGTCGGTCGGGCCGGCTCTGCTGCGGGGCCGGACGTTCAGGCCGGTCCGTCCGCGCCGGACCGGCCGGGCGAGCGCCGGACTGTGCGCGGGCGTCCCCGGTCGGCGCGTCCCCACCCAGGATCAGGTCGAGCCGCGGGCGGATGCCGAGCACCTGGTGGACGGCCTCGCCGAGCACGCGGTCGCCACCCCGGCCGAGCAGCGACTGGCGGGGCCCGTCCTGCTGGAAGCCGATCGTCAGCAACGAGCCGTCGTAGCCCGCGACGCTCGCGTTGTCCTTCACCAGCATCCACACCAGGCGTGAGGCGTCCTCGAGGGCCGTGAGGATGTCCGGCCAGGCCCGGCGGATCATCTCCACCTGGCTCGCCGCCGGGGCGGGCGTGGGGCTCGACGGCGCGGCCGTCTCCTCCGGCCCGTGGGCGGGGGCCGGCGCGGCACCGGTGCGCTCCTGGGCCTGGGACCGGCCCTCGGGCTCGGGCCGGCCCTCAGGCTCGGCGCGGCTCCCGGCCTCCGGGCGGCGCGTGTCCCCGGAACGGGCCCCGACCTCAGCCGGTTCGGGCCGCCCGGGCTGCGGCGCCTGCTGCGGACGCTCGGACCCCGTGGCCCCGGCGGCGGCGTCCCCCTCCGGCGCCTCTGCCGCGGACTGCGGGGCAGGCGGCGTCCAGCGCTCCGGCGGGGCGGTGGACGCGGTCGGCGCGGGCTCCTCCGGCCGCCGCATGGCGGCCCGGGCGAGCGCGGCACCGGTCAGAGTGCCGGAGCCCTCCGCGTTCTCGGCCGATCCGCCGCCGTCCGCGGCGGGCGTGCCGGACCGGGCCGGCGTCGTCGTGCCCTCCGGGGCGCCGTCCTCGACGGGCGCGGCGCCACCGAGCTCCAGGCGCCGTTCGAGGGCCTCGAGGCGGGCGGCCAGGCCGCGGTGCGTCTCGTCCGAGGCAGGCAGCAGCAGGCGCGCCATGAGCAGCTCGAGGTGCAGGCGGGGACTGGTGGCCCCCACCATGTCCGTCAGCGCGAGGTTGGTGACGTCCGCGAGGCGGGAGAGCTCCGCGCGGGAGAGCTGCGCGGCCTGCGCCGACAGACGCCGCACCTGGTCCTCCGGCATGCCGTGCAGGATCGCCCCGGCCTCCTCCGGCAGGGCACGGGCGATCACGAGGTCGCGGAAGCGGTCCAGCAGGTCCTCGACGAACCGGCGCGGGTCCTGGCCGGACTGCACCACACGGTCCACCACGCGGAACACGGTGGGGGTGTCGTCCGCGGCGACAGCGTCGATCACGTCGTCCAGCAGGGCTTCCGGGGTGAAGCCGAGCAGGCTCACCGCGAGCTCGTACGAGACCTGGCCCTCCTGGGCGCCCGCGATCAGCTGGTCCAGCACGGAGAGCGTGTCACGCACCGAGCCCGTGCCGGCGCGCACCACGAGCGGCAGCACGCCCTTCTCCACGGACACGGCCTCCTCCGCGCACAGCTGCTCGAGGTAGGCGATGAGCGGCTCCGGCGGCACGAGCCGGAACGGGTAGTGGTGGGTGCGGGAGCGGATGGTCCCGATGACCTTCTCCGGCTCCGTGGTGGCGAAGATGAACTTCAGGTGCTCCGGCGGCTCCTCCACGATCTTGAGCAGCGCGTTGAAGCCCGCCGCGGTGACCATGTGCGCCTCGTCGATGATGAGGATCTTGTAGCGGTCCCGGACCGGGGCGAACGTGGCCCGCTCGCGCAGGCCGCGGGCGTCCTCCACACCGCCGTGCGAGGCCGCGTCGATCTCCAGCACGTCCAGCGAGCCCGGCCCGCCGGTGGCCAGGTCCCGGCACGAGTCGCACTCGCCGCACGGCGTGGGCGTGGGGCCCTGGGCGCAGTTCAGGCAGCGCGCGAGGATGCGGGCGGACGTGGTCTTGCCGCAGCCGCGCGGGCCGGAGAAGAGGTAGGCGTGGTTCACGCGGTCCTTCGCCAGTGCGGTGCGCAGCGGGACCGTGACATGGTCCTGCCCGATCACGTCCTCGAAACGGTCCGGGCGGTAGCGGCGATACAGGGCGGTGCTCACCCTCGAAAGCCTATCCGGCGGGCGGACGGGCTAAGGGAGCCGGGGAATGCGCACGCCCGCCGGCCCGTTCCCTGGCCCATGACCACCACGCACATGCACACCGACGCCGAGGACACGATCCACCCCACGCAGCCGGCCCCGGACGCGGGACCGCTGAGTCAGGCCGAGATCGACCGCCTCTTCGCGGACCGCCACACGACGCAGCTCTTCTCGGACGAGCCCGTCGACCTCGCGCTGATCGAGCGGGCCTACGCGGACCTCCGCTGGGCGCCGACCGCCATGAACAACCAGCCGCTGCGGCTCGACGTCGTGGACAGCCCCGAGGCCCGCGCCCGCCTGGCCCCGCTCATGATCGAGTTCAACCGGGAGAAGACGGAGCGCGCCCCGCTCACGCTGATCGCCTCCTACGACCTTGACTGGCACCGCCACATGGGCCACCTCGCCCCGTTCCGGCAGGGCTTCGAGGAGAATGCCGAGGGCAAGCCGGGCATGCGCGAGGGGATGGGCCGCACGAACGCGCTCATCCAAGTGGGCTACCTGCTCGTGGCCCTGCGCGCGCACGGGCTCGAGGTCGGCCCCATGGCCGGGTTCGACGCCGCCGCCGTGGACGCCGAGTTCCACGCGGACCGTGCCTGGAAGTCCCTCCTGGTGATCAACGTCGGCCCCGCCGCCGCGGACGACGAGAAGGCGCAGCAGCCCCGCCAGGGCCGCCTCGACTTCGCCCAGGCCGCCCAGGTCCTCTGACCGGGGCCGGGCCTGCGGCGGGCCGGGACGCCGGCCCGCTCAGAGCCCGGTGAACACCCACGGATCACGCGGCAGGGCGGCCGGGTCGAACGCGGGCACGGCGGCCGCCAGCGGTCCCGCGGGCAGGCCGAGGGACTCCAGCAGCCGGTCCCGCACCCGCTCGGGGGTCCACGCCGGGTCCTGCGCAGCGAGGTCCTCGAGCGTCACGGCGCCGTCCCGCTTGGCCAGCCGCCGCCCCTCCGCATTCAGCACGAGCGGCACGTGCAGGTACTCCACTGCGGGCGTCGGCTCCCCGCGCGCGGCGCACAGCACCTCGGCCAGCCAGCGCTGGCGCGGGGCCGAGTCGAGCAGGTCGTCGCCGCGGACCACCTGGTCCACGCCCTGCGCCAGGTCGTCCACGACGACGGCCAGGTTGTACGCGTACGCCCCGTCGTTCCGGCGCAGCACCAGGTCGTCGACCAGGCCCGTGACCTCGCCGTGCAGCACGTCCACGGCGGTGGCGCGCGGGATCTCGCCCGCCGGCAGGCCCGCGACCTTCGCCGCGTCGATCCGCAGGGCGGCGGGACGCACCCGCCGTCGCTCGGCCCGCTCGGCCTCCGTCAGGCCGCGGCAGGTGCCCGGATAGAAGCCGGGCGGACGCAGCGGCACGGCGCCGCCGGAGGCGGGGGCGCCGTCGTCGGGCCTCGGGTGCGGGGCCGACGTCGCCTCGGCGATGTCCTTGCGCGAGCAGAAGCACTCGTAGACCGCGTCCGCGCCGTGCGCGGCCCGCAGGGCGGCCACGGCGGCGTCGTACCGGGCGGTGCGCTCGGACTGACGCACCGGCTCGGCGTCCCAGTCCAGCCCGACGGCGGCCAGGTCCGCCCGCTGCCCGGCCTCGGCCCCGGAGCGGACGCGGTCCAGGTCCTCGACCCGCAGCAGGAAGGCACGGTCCGTGGCGCGCGCCGCGAGCCACGCGACGAGCGCGGTGCGCAGGTTGCCCAGGTGCAGGCTCCCCGTGGGGGAGGGGGCGTAGCGTCCGGCGGGCATGGGATCTCCTGGGGGAAAGTGAAGACCCCTCACGCACCTGCCAGAGCCCACCTACCCTTGCTACCTTCCGGTCCTGGGGGAGTTCAGCGAGATGACACCACGTGAGGGGCCGCCCACGACTCTACCAGGGCGGCGGTGGGCGGGGCGATTCGGGCCGCGGCGAGACCCGGACCGGGCCCTCGCCTCCCGCGGGGGATTGGCGCGGCCCAGGACGATCTGGTTATGATGGAGCCTGCCCTCGCGCGGTCCGCCGCATGAGGGCGCACCAAGGAGGATTCGCCTAGCGGCCTATGGCGCACGCCTGGAACGCGTGTTGGGTTAACAGCCCTCGGGGGTTCAAATCCCCCATCCTCCGCGGGTAAGCCCCGGGACCCCAGTGGTTCCGGGGCTTTTCGCATGTCCGGGACCGCTGTCGAGGGGGAGGATGCGCCCGGACTCCTCATCCGCCGCGCTGGGTGCGAGACGTGCGTCACATTTGCGCGTATCCTTCTCCCCAGTCGCCCGGGACCGCCGGCGGCCGCCGCTCGGAGCTCGCACCGCACCGGCCATCCCCACCCCGATCTGGAGACCCCATGTCCTTCGCAGATCTCATCACCGCCGTGAACGACGTCATCTGGTCCCCGGCCCTGATCTGGCTCTGCCTGATCGTCGGCCTCTACTTCACCATCCGGACCATGTTCCTGCAGTTCGTGAACATCCCGGACATGGTGAAGCAGCTCCGCGAGGGCCAGGACTCCGCGGACGGCACCTCGTCCCTCCAGTCCCTCATGATGTCGCTCGCCGGCCGCGTCGGCATGGGCAACATCGGCGGCGTCGCCACGGCCATCGCGTTCGGCGGCCCCGGCGCCGTGTTCTGGATGTGGGTCATGGCCCTGCTCGGCGCCGCCACATCCTTCATCGAGTGCACGCTCGGCCAGATCTACAAGGAGCGCGACCCGGACACCGGCGAGTACCGCGGCGGCCCGGCGTACTACCTGGAGAAGGCCTACAAGCACACGGCCGCCGCCCCCGCGTTCAAGGCGTACGCGATCCTGTTCGCCGTCGTCACCGTCTTCGCCACCAGCTACTTCCTGCCGGGCGTGCAGGCCAACGGCGTGGCCGCGGCCGTGGGCGAGGCGTGGGCCGTGCCCGCCTGGGTCGTGGCCCTGGCCATGGTCATCCTGCTGGCCTTCATCGTCCTGGGCGGCGTGAAGCGCATCGCGACGTTCGCCGTCTACGTGGTGCCCGTGATGGCCGCGCTGTACATCATCCTCGCGCTGATCGTGCTGTTCCTGAACTTCGACCAGATCCCCGAGGTCTTCGGCTCCATCTTCGCCAGCGCGTTCGGCGTGCACGCCGTGTTCGGCGCGATCCTCGGTCTCGCCATCCAGTGGGGCGTGAAGCGCGGCATCTACTCCAACGAGGCCGGTCAGGGCACGGGCCCGCACGCCGCCGCGGCCGCCGAGGTCTCACACCCGGCCAAGCAGGGCTTCGTGCAGGCATTCGCCGTCTACATCGACACGCTCTTCGTCTGCTCGGCCACCGCGTTCATCATCATCTCCACGGGCGCCTACCGGGTGTACTCGGACGAGTCCGGCTCCGGCCTGCTGTTCGAGGGCATCGTCGCCCCGACGGCCTCGGAGGGCCCGGCCTTCGTCCAGACCGGCTTCGACGCCATGTTCACCGGCTTCGGCCCCACGTTCGTGGCCGTGGCGCTCGCGTTCTTCGCCTTCACCACGATCGTGGCGTACTACTACATGGCCGAGGTCAACCTCGTGTTCCTCACGCGCAACCTGCGCAACGGCATGGTCCGCCGCGTCGTGCTGCGCTTCCTGCAGGCCCTGATCCTCGTGTCCGTGGCCTACGGCGCCGTCGCCACCACGGGTGCGGCCTGGGGCCTCGGCGACATCGGCGTGGGCTCCATGGCCTGGCTGAACATCCTCGGCATCCTCGTGCTGCAGGGCCCGGCCCTCAAGGCCCTCAAGGACTACCGCGCACAGAAGCGCCAGGGTCTCGACCCGCAGTTCGACCCGCGCCCGCTCGGCATCCGCAACGCGGACTTCTGGGAGCACCGCGCCGACGGCCTGATCACCCAGGGCGTCGCCGGCACGGCCGAGCACCCGATCGTCACCGAGGGCGGCGCCCACCGCGCCTGACGGGCCGGCGGGGCTGGGCCCTCCCCGCCCCACCACGACGACGGCCCGGACGCCGCCAGCGTCCGGGCCGTCGTCGTGCGCGGCAGGTCAGAACAGCTGGCGCAGGTTCGCCTTCGCGAGGTCGAGCAGCTTGGTGCCCTTGCCGTCCAGGACGGTGCGCATGGCGTAGAGCGCGAAGCCCTTGGCCTGCTCGAACTCGATGCTCGGCGGGATCGTCAGCTCCTGACGCTCGGTCTTGACCACCAGCAGCGCAGGCCCGTCGTGGGCGAGGAACTCGCGCATCACCGCAGGCAGGTCCGTCGTGTGGTCCGCGCGGAAGCCCTTGATGCCGGCTGCCTCCGCGATCGCCGCGAAGTCCGGGTTCTGCAGGTCCGTCCCGAAGGGGACGAACCCGGCGGCCATCATCTCTAGCTCCACGAAGTTCAGCGAGTCGTTGTCGAACACGAGCGTCTTCACGGGCAGGTCGTTCTGCACGAACGACAGCAGCTCGCCGAGCATCATGGCCAACCCGCCGTCGCCGGCCATCGCCACCACCTGGCGGGCAGGGTCGACCGCCTGGGCGCCGACCGCCTGCGTGACCGCGTTGGCCATGGAGCCGTGGGACAGGGAGCCGATGATCCGGCGGCGCCCGTTCATCGTCAGGTACCGGGAGGCCCAGACCACCGGGGAGCCGACGTCGGGCAGGAACACCACGTCGTCGTCGGCCAGCTCGTCGAGGAGGCGGGCCACGTACTGCGGGTGCACGCGTCCGCGGCCCGGGGTGGCCAGCTGGTCGAGGTCCTTGCGGGTCTTGGCGTAGTGCTTGAGCGCCTTGTCCAGGAACGCCGACGACGAGTTCCCGCGCAGCAGCGGCAGCAGGGCCTGGGCCGTCTCCGTGACACCGCCCACGAGCGGCACGTCCACGGCCACCCGCCGGCCGATCTGCTCGCCGCGCACGTCCACCTGGATGACCGTGGCGTCCTCGGGGTAGAACTGCCGGTACGGCAGGGAGGAGCCGAGGATCAGCAGCGTCTCGGCCTCCTTGAGCGCGTGGTAGCCGGAGGCGAAGCCGAGCAGGCCGGTCAAGCCGACGTCATACGGGTTGTCGTACTCGATCCGGTCCTTGCCGCGCAGAGCGTGGACGATCGGGGCCTGCAGGCGCTCCGCCAGGGCCACGACCTCGTCGTGGGCGCCGGCCGCACCCGCGCCGGCCAGGATGGTGATCCGCTTGGACGAGTCCAGGGCCTCGGCGGCCTCGCGCAGCACGGAGTCGGCCGGGATGACGCGGGACGGCGTGTGACGGATCACCTCGGGCTTCGCGGAGAGCTCGGTGAGGGCCACGTCGCCCGGGATCACGAGCACGGCCACGCCCCGCTGCTCGACGGCGGCCCGCATCGCGGTGCGCAGCATGCGGGGCATCTGGTCCGCCGAGGAGACGTGCTCCACGTAGACGGAGCACTCGCGGAACAGGTCCTGCGGGTGGGTCTCCTGGAAGTAGCCCGAGCCGATCTCCTCCGACGGGATGTGCGCGGCGATCGCGAGCACCGGGGTGCGGGAGCGCTGCGCGTCGAACAGGCCGTTGATCAGGTGGAGGTTGCCTGGACCGCACGAGCCCACGCAGACCGCGAGCTCGTCCGTGAGCTGGGACTCGGCGGAGGCGGCGAAGGCCGCGGTCTCCTCGTGCCGGGTGTGCACCCACTGGATGCCGCCGTGGGAGCGCAGGGCCTCGGTCAGCCCGTTGAGGGAGTCCCCGGGCACGCCGTACATGCGGCGCACGCCCGAGGCGTGGAGGGTCTCGACGATGTTCTGGGCGACGGTGGCCACGGTGGAACCTCTCTCTGGTCGGGAGGCGCCCGGGCCGGTTCGGCAGGGGCGCGGCATTCCCTTCCACGCTAGGGGTCGAGGTCCAGGCCCGGGGAGGGTCGGCCGTCCGCAGAGGGGGCGTCCGGCCTGGTCAGCGCAGCAGGTCGCGCTCCACCCAGCGCAGCAGGGACTCGCCCGCCCGCTCGTGGACGTCGTCGGCGTCGCCGATGCCGCGTTCGGCGAGGATCGCCGCCGTCACCACGCCGTAGGGCTTCTCGGGGACGCCGTCGGCGGGCCGCACGTCCATGTGCTCCACGGCGAGTCCGCGCTCGTGCAGCCGGTCGGCCATGGCGTAGTCGCTGCGCGAGTCGCCCGCGGTGAGCCAGCGTTCGGGCACCGGGGTGCCCGCCTCCGCCAGCAGGTCGAAGCAGCGCTCGACGCCCAGGTCCTTGCCGGAGGAGCGGTGCTCGACGTCCACCGAGATCACCGAGGGGGCCACGCGCACCTCCTCGGCGAGTCCGCGCTCGGCGAGCAGATCCTCGACGCGCGCGGCGACGTCGTCGCGCACCCGCTCGTACTCCGTCTGGTCCGCGCCCACTGTCTTCTCGAGGGAGACCATGGCCAGCTTGGTGTGGTCCGTGAACTGCAGGTCCCCGGCGCGCTCATCGTTGAGGGCCCAGATTGCATCACGGGTGTCCGCGTCGATGGCCATGTCCGGGTCGGTGCGGAGCCAGTCCGGGGCGGTGCCGTCCACGGTGACGTCGGGCAGGTCCCCGGAGGGCACCGCGGAGAACGGGAACCACACGGCGCCCTTCTCGCAGATCGCGTGGAAGGGAGCGTCGTCCGGGAGGCCCGCGTCTCGCAGCGGGGCGATCAGGTTGTGCAGGAGGAAGTCCGTGGAGCGGCCCGTGTTGAAGCCGACCGGCACCCCGCGCCTCGCGAGGCGGACGAGCACGTCGATGATCCCCTCCGGCACGGTCCGGGTCTCGGTGGAGGCCACGGGGGCGTCCACGTCCAGCAGGAGTCCTATCGGGGAGGAAGTGCGCATGCCCCCACCCTAGGTGTAGGAGGGCATGACGTTGTTGACTCGGGCCGGTGCCAACGAGGTCGGAGGAGCGTCTCCGCAGGAGGTATGAGGCCGATGGTAGTTGTAGTGGTTCACCCACACCGCCAGGGCCTCACG